>CADBCZ010000090.1 GCA_902793335.1 uncultured Lachnospiraceae bacterium | reverse complement strand
ACGAGGAAATTCGAAAAAACTCACATTCTTCATAACGCTACAAAGATACGCATTTTCTGGCAAATTTCCAAATATTTTGTCAATTATTATTAAACAAAATTTCAAATTATTTATTCCAGTAAACTCCGCTAAAATGCAAAAACACACCTCTAAACTCCGCTAAAGTGGCAAAAATATGTTAACTAAAGTTTCGCAAGTGATGGCGCACCTGCATAATTTAACATAAAATAGGAATAAAAAAGGCTTCGAAGTTTGCTCAACTCACTGAAAATAAGCGACTTTACAATCGCCTTGACAGCAACGTTTGATTGCAAATTACTGACTTGCTATTATTTGTACAAAAGCACCACAATTACAAATATTTGTGGTATATTTGTACAATTTTCATAACATAATAAAGACGGTTCTATCGATCATTATTGATCAACAGGACCGTCCTAATGATTCCTAATAATCTTCATCATCATAGATATCAAAGTCATCGTCCCATTCCCAACCACAATCTGGGCATACGTATTCAACACCATTGTGGTAGGCGTTATCATTACCACAGTTTGGACATTCTGTTGTCATAATCTAAATGTTTAAATTGTTAAAACTATATATTGAACTTTAATCCTCACATTCGTCATCAATCGTCGTATCTGCGGTTTCACTGTTCATCTTTATACGCATATACGCTATCTGAACCACAGCAGGAATAGTCACTCTATAGGCTGGCCCCGCAATATCTATGGCCGTCCATATAGCGGTTACAGTCCACCCTATAGGGCCAGATAAGATGCTTAACCAGCGAGTGAGTGCTGCGTTCGATGCTATTGTCAAGCCTCTACCCAGCAAAGCCCTACTTACAGCATTTGCTACGATAACAGCCATCTTGTAGGAAGAGAAACCTCCTCTCTTTATCGCCATCTGTAAAGCAGCTATGAAAGCCTGCTTACCAAAACCTTGGTTGGGAATATTCATCTCATCCAATAGTTTCTTCATGTCCTCTGTCGACATATTATCCAGCGAATCTAACAATATCTTCTGGAGAAGATTGTACTCTATCATCTCGACTGAAGCTTTACTGTTAAAGTTAACCTTCATCTTCTTGCATACATCAATTAGCAACTCGCGATACTCTACACCATGTCCTCTAAGTATGTTCATGAATGTATTACCGCCATATAGTTGCAGCTCCTTTGCGATATCATCTGCCATCAACTGCAATCTGTCAGGATAAAACATCTTGTAGTTCTCTGTTTTAGTCAGCTTTTCCGTCAAACGATTTTCACCATCTTTCGTTTTTGTCAGATAATCAACCAACACCTTAAGGTCACTACTGTCTGCATTACGCAGGAATAACAAATCATTGTCCATAATTCTTTTGTTTTTAAGTGAATAATTATTGTTAATACTCTCTTCATTATCGTCGTCTTGCTCTTTTAACACGAAGTCATCACAGTCATTCATATAGCAAAGCGAGTTGTTGCCATACGAATCATTACCCATTTCGCAATACTCGTCGTTGCTATTGCGAGCGCAAATTCTACATAAACTGTTTATTTCATTTTTCATTTTATTCTTTTCGAGAGCCTTACTCTCTGGATCATCCTTCTGATCCTTGTTAATATTATACATAGATGCAAAAGCACCAGACTCATCTGAATCTGGTGCAAAGGTAGGTAAATCTGTGGTTCACCCAATAGACGTCTATAACTACCGAATCGTTGAGCCGAAAATCTCAACAATTATTTGTTCTGCTTCTATTTTCTTTTGCTTTTTAGCGTACATTTTATTATACTTGCTAGGAATAGTTGGATCAGAGTACTGTCTTTTTAGATTATCCTTATATGTTTCGCCGTCCTTGTTTACAAATATCTTTATAACATTCTGCCATGGTACAGGTGCTTTATCTTCTTTTTTCTTTATTCCTATATATTCGCAAAAGGCCGCCCACAAGAAAGCAAAATCAACATTTTGCATTTTTACTGTCCAGCAGCGCTCATAGGTTTCATTTCTTTCTATAAGGTTATTAGCAGACAGATACTCCATCAACTTCTTAAAAGACTTAACGTTGTCATTTGTCTTTAATGACGATATAAACTCAATATATGCATCCTGCGTAAAAGCCGTCTTTGTTACGAGATGCTTGGGTTCTATCTCATGTTTAGTAAAAACAGTTCCGTTGAGGTATTTCTGATAGATATTCCGAATAATGATTGTTGCACGAGCAGCAACATCTATGATGTCTTCATCTTCATAAAGAGATATCCAGAATGGCCAATAGGTGTTGTCGTTGGCATTATTTGTGGGCTTAAAACGATGCGTATAGTCCTTTTCTGGGAAGGTATTGTTTAATACATAAAGAACTTCGTTTATTATTTCATTCCATTCTTCATCAAACTTAACTATTTCCTTGTCCACTTCACCTTCATGAATAAGTCCCTTGCATCCATAATATATACCAACCGTAGGCTCCCATATATCGTATTCAACAAGGAACTCATACTCACGATGTCCATCTTTACTAAACAATGACTCTAGTTTATACATCATGTGATTAGATGCCTTGTTACCAAGGAAGCTATCATCACGTGTAAAACCATCAACATCATCCAAAAGATGCATTTTCTCTTGCAAACTTTGGGATGCAGCTTCTGTCAGCTTACGCCAATATTTCTCATTTACTTCTGTTGGTGAATATGCCATATTGAAATTCTGATAAAATCTTATTCAATAATTAGCCCTAGTTCTTTTAATTGGTTTATAATACTTGACACACCTTGCGATGCTCTTTCTTCAGTAATACCATATTTATCTATCATATTATTGATTATTTCTTTTTCAGAGATATCGTTTTTCAAACAATCAATTATATAACTAGCAGTTTCATTCGCTCTTATAAGGCCATTGAACTTTTTACTATCAAGAGAAACCATAACTTTTTCGTTATTAATCTCTTCACTCTCAAAAATATTCAGCAATTTCATAATTATATCTTATTTACTTTTTTATAATGACGATATTCTTTTTTTATTGACAACTCCAAATCCTTTAAGATACTATCTTTTTGAAATTCATTACATACTGTTTTTTTTGAAGCAGGACACATATTGTTCGGATAACAACATATATATAATGGACAATCATTACAAATATCCCCCTTGTCATATCTATATTCATAATAGGATAGTGGTCTTAAACACTGCTCACTCTTATCAATTGAACCGTGTTGCTTGATATCAAAATCCTCTGGACAAAAAGCCAATTCGCCATTTGGCTTAATTAACAAATACCTTCTATCATCTGCAGAACATGAATAAGGGGTTAAACCTATTAGCTCACGGCTATTTACTCCAACACCATTTTCAAATAAATATGTTTTAATCTCATTGATTCTATTATAGATTTTCCGACGAGTCTCATCATCACTTTCAATCGTAGCGAGTTTATTTGTATTTGATAAAGGTCTAAACATAAAATCAATCAGTTTTGTTTTGCCAAATCTTGCACATATCAAATCTACTACTTCCTTGATTTCATCAATATTATGGTTTTCAACATTTATTCGGATAGTAACAGAAATCCCTGCGTTCAATAAGAGTTCAACATTATTCAAAATACGAAGGAAAGGACTTTGAGAAACATTTTTAAAATGCTTTATTGTGTTATGCGTATTTTCTACGCCATCTAAAGTAATCCTTACATTTTTTAAGTTCCATAATTTGGACGCCTTTAGAATAATATTCTCGGAAAAGAGATATCCATTGCTAATCATTTTAGAGGAAAAAGCGATTCCCTGATTTGCAAGACCTTCAGAAATCCAATCAATAGCTTTTGTATTCATCAAAGGCTCACCTCCATACCATCGTATGTTAGCTTCGGCGCCCCAGAGATTATTTTTAATGTAATGTACTACTTTCAATGCGGTATCTTTGCTCATTGACATTTGTTTGAAACCATGTTCATAACAATAGCAACAATTTGCATTACACTTTGTGGTCGTGAGTATCTCAAATCGATTATAACCAGGTTTTTCTCGTTTTTCGAGCGCATATAAGAGTTTTCTCAATTTAGGAGCGTTTTCTTTTTCGTTTAAGCCTTTCTCTACATAAAACCAGTGTTTTACTAGATACTGGAATGCCATTTCTTGTTTTGTCACCTCAACTAATTCGCCCGTTAAGCATGAGTAGTATAAAGAAGATCCTCCTATTTTACAACGAAAGACAAAATCAGAAAGCCGATATTGGAGAGTATAATCATACTTTTGTTTACCACATAAACACATAACAGCATAAGAGGCATCTCTTATAATACGAATCCCGTCCATAATCTATTCAAATTTCATCTGACAATTGGTTATTTTTCTTGCAAGATTCTTGATAATCACCAAATAACGATCTGGAAGGAAACGAAAACACCATACAATAATATCATATAAATATTTTCTATGCATACGTGCCTTCTCATTATCCCTGAGCCTGTTTACGTAATTTATGTATACCGAATCAAAGACACTATATCGTATACCATTACGATAAAAATGAGACATAACTCCAATAATGTCTTCTTCTTTTATATTCCTTTCTATTTTTGCACAATTATCACCTAATATATTATACAATTTATCAGGAAGTACATCAACTATTCTGTGTAATACTAGATTTCCACCTTTTTTGAATAGAACAACATCATTTTCAGAACAACTTACTTTTGGATCCTTTTTTGCTATAGTAACCAGATCTTGGTTTTGCCTTATCATTGGTTCCATACTTTTACCAATAACCTTGTAAGTTATTACCCCCTCATCCAAAAGAATTTCCTCTATAGATTTAGTATTATCAAGCATCATTATTACTATTCATTCCTTTAAATGCTACAATTGCGGCATCAATTGAATTTGTACACCCCATATGATAAAATTCCACACAATTAAGTATATTATTATACCAATGGTAAAGATTCAATAGTATTTGCTCTCTATTCTTTATCATTGATTGTCTAATCAGCCTTTCTATCGTATCCGAACATTTTTGAAGTGGATGTATAACATTATAATTGTTTCTGGAAAGGAAACATATCGCTTTTATTTTTACACTTTTATTAATCCCAATATTTTCTTTACCCATCCATGGAGAACCAAAACCATAAAGTCCATCATCACATAAACGTAACAAAGGCTTGTCACCATTTATAATTCTAGCTTTCTCTGGAAATGCCTCTGTCCAGAATCTTGCATGGGTACTCTTTCCTATTCCAGAATCAGCAGAGAATAAGTAACCTTCATTATTCATTTCAACTAATACGCCATGAAATGTAATAACTCCATTTTGAAACAATATGGGCGGGATATCCTGATACAACGCATTAAACTCAATATCAATATCTGAAAAGTGACGTTCGGGGTAGGCAGAATACATTATATTCTTTTCTTCACATAGCCTTTCTAGTGAAATGTCTATATCTATCTGAGGGGTATCATGCGTAATAAAATCATTATAGCGCTTATAGTTTTCTAAATACCGAAATTTTATTCTAATATTTAGCCCACCCAGTTTTACTATAGAAAAGAACATTATATTTGAGAAAATAATTTTCACACATATTCAAATCAACCTAAAAGGTCAATTCAGCAACAAGAGAAAATACAAGAACTATTCTACAAAATCATTTGTATCCTAATTAACGGGAATCCAAGCACAACTGCTAGGAGTACTGTCTGCTAAAATTGGATTGCCAGTAATTTTAACGACCTTAATCTGTGGATCAACATATTGACTCTCTTTCTTATAATTCTTCTTTTTCATAATTGTATTAATTTTGGAAAATAAAAAATCTTTTGTACAATAGACTTTGACCATCTTGTATAAGTCATTCATCTACTCAGTAAAACATCTATCTCCTCGACAAATCGCTGTGCTTTGGGATATAGTTCATCAACTTCTTCGCATGTGTTATATACAAATTCGTCGTAGTCACCACGTTGACGACTGTCGAATAGATTGGTAAAAGCACGTCCACTCTCCTTCGTGATAAGACCTTTAGAGACGAAATGTAAGCCGAGCATTGTTTTGACTCCAGCATGAGTATTGGTAGAAATGTGATGCTTTGTCAATAAAGCAACCGCTGCATAATAGCATGCATAATATAGGCGATTGACAGCTGTGTTATAATACCCCTGCTCACGAAGATATGGTATCTCGGCAAGCGTCTCGTGGGCTCGTTCCTGGCGATAGCGCGACAAAGCTTCGTAGTTGTCTTCTGTCAGTCCTGTATTCATAACGTAATACCCTCTTTGTTGACGTTATTCTGGAAAGGAGTGAGGAATGGTCGATTCTCCCACTCTTTGCGAGGCATAATCATCATGCTTATGATAATGCCAGTGTCGAGCTCAATATCATAGAAGGGTGCGATGATGCGATCCTTGTCGTTATAAGTCAGTTTGTCTTTATCAACAAGCACCAACAGATCGATGTCAGAATCGGGACGTGCATCGCCACGTGCCTCAGAACCATATAGGATGGTCTGAGCGTGCGGACTCAACTTCCGAGCCTCCTGCCTGATTCTTTCTACAATTTCTGTCCTTCGCATATCCTTATTATAATCATATTGCGTTGCAAATATAGTGAAAAATGTATTATCAAACAAGAAAAAACAAGAAAAACTGTGCTTTAGCGTAAAAAAGAATAGGGTTCGCAATAATAAGAACCCAATTTTATCGATCGTGATTGACCAACAGAACCAACAGAACATGCAGACACACGTTGAGGGTACAGATTCTCAAAGTCGATACTAACAAAAGAAGTTGGGAATTCGAAACCATCTAAATCGCAGTCCCCCTTACAATCTGATTGATTGTAAACATCTTCCCACATTTTCCTATCATCAAAGAAAGAGAAAATATCTATTTTGTCATTCATATCGTCCATATTCAAATTATTTGCTTTTAATTATTGCTTGTGGCAAAAGTAAAAAAAATTTTGGAAATATTATAGAATATAACGGAAAAAAATACAAAAAACAGCAAAAATACTTGGAAGTTATTTAAAGATTTCATATCTTTGTAACGTCAAAGGTTCGCTTTTGGCTATCCGGGTAAGTTTCCCGAGAGGGCAAGCCGTATACGTATCTTTGCCGAAGTAATATAAACAAAGATGAATCATGACATATCTAAACCAGTTCCACAAGGAAGTAACGGAGCGCAAGATGCGGAAAATAGCCGCATCGCAGCAATCGCCAATGAACTCGAACGACTTTGCGCAGTACATGAAGCGCAATCTGGAGATTGCCAACAAAATGTAAGCCGTTTCGAAACAGAGCAGCGTGCCGCTGAGAAGATGGCCAAGGCCAATGGTTATTGGATTCCTATGACGGACATCTTCGACTTGGGAGTTCCAGGTCCTAGCGGAAACGAAAACGACACCTATGTTGGTGACATAGTTGTCTTCAAAGTCAATAATCTACTTAACTCTGGAAGCATTACATCCTTGCTGAATAAAATTTTGATGCACAATGCTATTTTTCCAGATACCGCTTACTCTTTCTATGGTTTTGCAGGTTTCGACGGGCGTACAGTTCAGCCCGTTATCGCACAGCCAAGAATAGCAAGTGCTCATCCTGCTACCCAAATAATGATTGACACCTATATGGCAGCCCTCGGATTTGAGAAGACCTCTACCGAAGGACGTTTCAAGAATGCCACATACGAGGTATGGGATCTTCTCCCTCGCAATGTTCTTGTAGATTCCGAAGGTGACATATTTGTCGTTGATGCAGAAATCAAGCATATAGATTAGTGGCTTTTCTATGACATCGGTTATTAATTCTAAGGTTTTGCTTATACAGTTGGCAACGACACAAAAATCACAGATCACAGTATCACAGTTTTATACGGGCAGCATCTAAGGTTGAAGAAATATTCTTTACGTAAACTGTCAATTATGACGTCAAGGCTTGAAAACCACCTTCTGGGGTAGTTTTTGCCACCTAGCGCGTCCAAACAAAATTAAACTTTATTGTTTTTT
>CADBCZ010000089.1 GCA_902793335.1 uncultured Lachnospiraceae bacterium | reverse complement strand
CAAAAAATACCTCAATGTAAAATAAGATTACTGACTCGCACTGTTAGTAAAACTTATAGAACAGAGAGGTATCATAAATGAATCGTAACACAAAGAACAAGCAGAACGCAAGAAAAATCTACAGATCACAGAATGCCAGGATCAAGGCGATTACCGAGACAACAATGATTGTTGGGATTGACATAGGCAGTGAGAAGCACGATGCCAGAGCCTTTAATTACAGAGGTATAGAGATTACCGAAGAGCCTCTGGAATTCAGCAATAATGAAGAGGGCTTTGAGACGCTTCTTGCATGGATGGAGGATCTCAAATCCAGGAATGGGCTCGATGCCGTAATACCAGGGATGGAGCCAACAGGCCACTACTGGTTTAATATAGGCGCATTTCTCCAAAGTCATGGAATGAGACCTGTCCTCGTGAATCCATACCATGTAAAGCAGTCAAAAGAACTGGATGATAACAACCCTCTCAAGACTGACCGTAAAGATCCAAAGGTGATAGCCGGGCTGGTTAAAGACGGAAGGTATCAGATACCATATATACCTGAAGGTGTATATGCGGAGGTAAGGAGTCTTTCCGTTCTGAGATATCAGGCGCAGGAAGCTCTAACAAGAGTAAAGAACAGGCTGGCAAGATGGTTCAGCATATATTTCCCTGAATTCAGAGACGTTTACACTCAGCCAGATCCTGTGTCTGGGATAATGGTCCTTAAAAAGGCGCCATTTCCTGAAGATATAGTTAAACTAGGAGCTGATGGCATAATAAAGATCTGGAGGGAGGCAAAACTGCGTGGAGCCGGTGAGAAAAAAGCCAGGCAGCTGGTAGACGCAGCTGTACACAGCATAGGCCGTAAGACCGCTCATGAGGCAGCACGTATTGAGATGAAGGAACTGCTTGAAGATTATGATAAATACAGTAACCGTGTAGATGAGCTGATGAGCCTGCTTGAACAGAAGACTCAGGAGATCCCATATATTGACAAACTTCTTGAGATAACCGGCATAGGCGAGAGAACGGCTTATGGATTCGTAGCTGAAGTAGGTGATATAAGACGTTTTGAAGACCCGAGACAGCTGCAGAAACTTGCCGGATACGCTATCGTTGAAGACAGCTCAGGAAAGCACAAAGGGGAAAGCCATATCAGCTACAGAGGCCGTAAACGGCTTAGATACGTGCTGTATGAGGCGGCGGTATCAGTAGTAGGAAAGAATAAAGAATTCAAAGAACTGTATAACTACTACAGAAACCGAAAGATAAATCCGCTTAAGAAAATGCAGGCGATGATAGCAATAGCCTGCAAGCTGATCAGAGTGTTTTATAAGATCCTGACGAGTGGTGTCGATTATAGTGGCACAAAGATGCTGGAAGACATAAGAAGGACATCAGAGGACGTAAATACTGTGGCAGCATAAAGCTCCAGCTATAACAGCTATCTGTTACAGCTGACCCGGGCAGACGAGACATCGCAGGCTCCGGCCAGCCGTGACAGACGGCAGAATAAAGTAACCCGAAAACAAGAAAGCCGGAAGCAACAGGTAAACGTCCACCGTAAGGTGCTGTTGTCTGAGGCGGAGTTCAGTAGTTTTATTACAAAGCATGAGCCAGTAGTCGGCAGGAATTATCACCATAGGGCATGACCCCGAAAAGGAGCTAAGCTGACACCCTGGTTGTGGGCAGGCGGTACGAAGGAAGTTGGGACGATGATCCCGGTAGACATGGGAGGTGCGCTGCCATAGCGGAACAGGGATTACAATAAGGCCATTTAAAGTGTGAGATCAAGACGCTTTAATAAGTATACCCTAAATACGCTATTTTCGCACCAGATGCAATGAAATGCTCTTCAACCTTGGCTCGCAATGAAATGCTCTTCAACCTTGGCTCATCCTTACTTGAGGAAACTATGAGAAACCTTGATAAATTAACAAAAAAACACTTGACAATGTAGGGAGGTGTTTTAGTGTGTTCTACAGCTTTTAGTTTATGTCCTGTTTTATAAACATGTTTATCATCAAAAATCTCGCATTTTGCAGTATTAAAATGATATTGGAAATTATGATCATAAAGACGAAATACAGCAATATTTGTGTCCACCATATGTGTCACGCTCTCTGCGGCACTATAAGGGTCAAATGCCTTATAATCTATTATCAAAAAGGTATCACCGGCTTTTCGATATTTAAACGAAGAGTCTGCAATCATAGCTATATTACTAGGCAAAAAATCTCTACACTCTAAACCATCTATAAAATCAATAAATTTCTTTACCTTTGTTTTCTTTACTTTAAAAACAACGGTGTAAGGTCGCTTATTAAAATCAAAGAATGAAAAGAAATCATTAATCTTATCTGGGTTATCAACTGAATCTTTTGGATTCCAAAAAATGCGATTCATAACCATGTAGATATATCGAATTGAATATCCCGAGTTTTTCAACTCTGTTAGTAGAGATTTTGTTAAGCGGAATAGCTTCTGTTGATCATCCTCACAATTATTTTTTACCAAAGCTGTAATAGTACTTTTTAACTGTAAGAAATATTTATGGTCAGCAAAAAACAATCTGTTGATTGCCAATGCCGTATTCTTTAATTCCTCATATCCAACATCTGAAATTCTAGTACACTTAATATATTTGTCGCACTGATATTTAACAAAATAATCAGTTGGTTTATTCCCAGAAGAAAAAATTGGATCCTTTTCTAATTCACAATAAAACTCCTCCATGATCGGTTTTAATGTCCCTTCCGGAACACCATTTGTCTCAATACCATTTATAGCGCTAAGAGCGTCCAAGCATAAGTAATGACTATTTAATGTGGAGATTCTATTTGAAGGAATAGAATAATCAAATAAAAGCTCGTTCACCAATTGCGAAAAAAACAGTAAGTTTTTGCACTTTTCTATTTTTGTCCATTTTTCAAGATTACCTTTTTTCATTCCTATCCTCCATACTTAGTGTCTGTTGATTAAGCCATTTTCTTTGACTACACAGCCAAGCAATATTCATATTTTTGAATTTTTCTGTGCTCTGAAATGCCAGATATCCTGGCTTTCAAAACAACAAATAAAAATAAAGTGCATTTACCAAGCCTGTTCAGAACTTTGAACAGGTTGGTTACGAATATCGACATTCCTATGTTGCTGTATGTTGTTTCTTCAAGTTTACACTTTATTAGCCCCAGTCCATAGCATATCTTGCTCAGGCTAAAGCTTCGCTCTACCTTAATACGGTCTATGTTATCCTTGTACTCCAGTTTCTTTTCTTCTTGTGATAAGCTTGCCTGCGGCCTTCCCAACTTTTCCCCGTTATGTTTCTTCAGAAACTCTTCATTCAGAAAAAAAGAAACATCAAGGTCTATCCGTTTTCGAAATGCAACCATAAGGCTTGGGTCAAATGGCGGATCATATTGAAAATGCGGAAGACCTATAATATACTGCAAATATGGATTCTCGGTAATCTGTTCTACAAGTTCACGATAAGAGCAATCATATTTCATCTGTATTATTCTTGCTCCCAGAGCCATCCTGAAAGACTTCGCAACATTGCCCGTCCTGCTCTTGAACAAATCTGAGTACTGCGATTCGTATTCGTCCCACGGAATCAATGCAGCAAGCCTAACCCATCGATTTTCAGGATCCAGATGTAAACCTAATGTCTGATTGAAATCAAGAAAAGATATGTCCGAGTTATCTGTCTGTTTATACACGATTTTGGCTCCTCAAGGTGGAAATACATGTCTAAAACTGCAAGGGAAATGATAAAAATCATTAAAAACCCTCGCATACATTGTATCACATATGAACGCTGAAAACCTTGATTTTTCAAGAAAAAAGCAATATTTTCAGTTAATCAGCAGACACTATATAGAGTCATTCTATAACACAGTTCGTATTCATAGCCATGATAACTATATGTCTCCCAATGAGTGTGAACGTATGTATGCTGAAGTAATAAGCAAGAACGTAAAAATTGCAAGTTAAAGTGGAAATTTTCTCATTTTAACTTGTACTAAATCTTGACATAAGACCACTGTGTCACCACGGAACGTTACTCTTCATTTCTTCGATTTGCACCGTTTTTTATAACTATTTGTATGCTCTGTAATCAAATTCAATATATTTTCTTCAACAGATCAAATTGTATGTGAGCAGTTGAAAAATCCCCCCATTCGACAGAATCTAAAAGTTCTTTCATCGTAGTAAAAATTCGGTCAGGACTAAATACAGACATTGAAACTCCTAACTCTGCCTTTGTTTTTTCCCTGCGTTTTTTCAGATAATAGGAAGATTGAAAATTCGCTACAAACTCTTTTGCCTGAGCAATAACATTCTCTTTTTCTGGACTTTGTTCCGATAGTGCATCCATCATGAAGGTTTCTAATGCTCCGGTCTCTTCCATTGGAACCAGTAAATACAATATCTGGATTGTCCATTCGCTCGAAAAATTGTCTGTAAATGTAACATTACTCCACCTATTTTTAGAAAAACTTTGATCAATTTCAACTTGATCTAATGACGAAATGATTTTTTCTTTAATCTGTTCTAATCTGAAATCCACCGATTCCTGATCATCATGATCAGTTATAATCACAATGTTATCAAACATGTGATCATTTTTTTCTCTTTCTGCGATAGACTGAATGGCTCTAGTAAAATCAGATCCACCTACCTGCCAGATTCCATCCAAAAAATCATTTTTATCTTTATACCAGATGATCTTTTCCTTAGGGAATGGACTGTTATTAATAATTTCAAATTTCCAGCCTGCGGTTTTTTCCATATAACAGCCTATCAAAGTTTGATCCGTCTCTCCCTCGCAGAGAATGATATTATTTCCCATTATCTTAACTCCAGATTGAAATGTTCACGGCTATTATAAGCGTCCTTTGCATTCATGGTTCTTACCTTAAGGCCATTCTGAGTTTCTCTCATCGTTATCACTTTGATTCTGCTATCCATACCAGATGATTCAATCGTACAGGCGGACTTCAGAAAGTTATCCAAAAATTCAATGTTATGTGTAGTTATAAACAGTTGAACCCCATTCTGTACCGCCGCCCTAATCAGATCAGTCGAAAATTCAGTCTGAGCTTCATGGTGAAATCCTGTGTCTATCTCATCAATACATATAATTGAATTCTTATATAAAACAAATGCACCCAATATATAGAACCACCTCTGTATACCGTCACCACAAGCATATAATGGTAACACCCTGTCCTCCTTAATCACACTGATTGGTGATTGTGAACCGTCAGGATAAGGAATCATATCAAATCCGCGGACTTCCGGATAGACTTTCCTGATTTCATTCACGACTTCGTCTAATTTTTTCTCTCTTTTTAAAGAAGCATATATCTGAATACACTCTGAAATACCCGTATGCGATAATACATCAATATATTTGGCAAGTTTAAATGGTCTGACTTTCGACACCTGTGATGTCGGAACAGTTATATCTGTTGAAATAACATTATCATTATATTTAACATCCCATTTTGCAATCATGGTCTGCTGCATTTGAAAAATACCAGGAACCGTTGCAATAATTGGATTCATATCTCCAGCTGACTTACTATTATTACTTACGCTAATTAAATCAGAGTTGTTCTTATATGACGTATCATATTCTCCCAATAATTCTGACGGATAAATCGAATGCTCAAAGCGCACATCCCTACCATTATATACGCCATCAAATATCATGCTAAGGGGGATGGTTCTCCTATCATAAACTGAAGCAAGTAATTCTTCCATAACCCAATACGGTTGTTGAATACCAGAATACCTTCCTCTAGATAACGGAATATTGAAAAAAGGCACTGCATTCTGTCCACAGGCCCAGGCATATATCGATTCAAGGATTGACGTTTTACCTATATTATTGTTACCAAGAATAAAGTTAATCTGTCCAAAATCCTTAACCGTAAAATCCTTATATTTCCTAAACCCCTGAATATTTAATTTTTCAAGCATTTCTCAATTCCTTTTCTGTATTACTTACATTGGTTTGCTTTAGCACATAAACTTCTTACTATAAAATATTTGTTAATCTTAACACATCTATCTGGCTAAGTAAATTTTCAATTAACAACACACAGATATCTGTCTTTGTTATGATTTTCAGTATAACTTAGCATCACAATAGTGCGATGATCCTGCACTGCTTTATCATTTTATAGCCTGTCTATTTTTATTCATTTCCGGTATCTTCTTTCTCAGAAAATCTTTATTATTTATATATTGTTCATATTCCTCTAAAATGTACAGTGATAATTCTTCAATTTTAGTCTCATTCTTAATTAAGTCTTTAACTGTAAATCTCTTTCCTACTTCTGCCGGGGATTCATCACCATGAGCAATATGATTTCTATTTTCTACTGCTTCCACAAGATACCCTTGACATTCATCATTGGGAAAAGCGCTATCTTTAAGACCAAACACTAAAGCAATACTTTCTAACTGTTTCTTTTGAATATTTCTTCCATCAGTAGGCAGTAAATCATCTATATGTACGATGTCGTTCTTATTCAATCGTTCGCTTATCCTGGCTCTTTTTTCCCATTTAGTTGCATTCCCGGCCTTATAGATAGAATCAAATTCTCTAGAAAATATCAAAGGGTATATATCGTAAATTAATTCATCAATTGTACTATTGCTTTCATTTATTTTTTCAATTGTCCTCTTTACAACCGATGTTACAAACCATTCAAATATTCCATATATGTATACAAAATAAAATCCTCTATCAATTTGCGATTCTCTATCATCTTTCAAGTTCCTAAGCCATATTTTTAACTCTACTAATTTTATTGTCAACTCATTTTCTATGTCTTGAAACACTACCGACCCTCAAACTTATTCTTGCAAAATTCTATCCTTCCCATAACTCTTTTCCTTGAATTCGTGGCCCCAGCAATATACTGTTTTAATTCATCACTCTTTATCCAGTCATTTATACCATCGGTATTTATAGTCCCTGTTTCTTTATATGCTAAAGCTGCTCCTACTGAAATTCCTTCAAATAAATTTGCAGGAGTAATATTTATACTCGTATTTGTGATTCCATTCTTAAGCGTACTATTCAGCGTTTCAAAAACCTTGCAAAATATCATTTGATTTTTTTGATAATCGAAGTTTTTATTTGCTTTCTCCATAAAATCATTTAAAAAGTCTTTAACACTATGTTCGAAGCTTTTATAATCATATAAGTAAGCAAAAAACCTTAAAACATATTCCTCTCGCTTTCCATTTACCTCTGCCTTCGATGATATATGTACTGATTCATGAAAATCTGTATTTGAACTCATCTCTCTTAGAAAATCATTGAATGGCCCTCTATACACACAGCTTCTGATCTCCTGATCAGTAAGAGTCAGGCCACCTCTATTAAGTCTTTCAAACAAATCAAATCTAACATTCATATCACTCTTATCTGTTAATGTAATAACCTTAATACTTGTAAGTTTAAATTTTCGTTGTATATCAAGAGGTAAATCAAGAAAACTTTTTTCATTAAATTCTGTTAATTTATCAAGTCCAACCAGCTTTAATGCTGACTTATTGCCTGAAACATCTAGTTGTTCACGTTCTTCATCAGTTCCAGCAAAGTTAATTAAAGTGCTTATTCTTTGAACCCCATCTATAACTTCCCAACTGGAATCTGCATTTGTTGCCATAAAAAGATTCGGAACTGGAATTCCTAAAAAAAACGACTCTATTAATTGTGATTGCCTTTCCTTATCCCATCTAAAGTGTCTCTGATATGCTGGAGATATATTGATGGTTTTATCACCAACCATACTTATTAACTCTTTAATAGAAAAATCGTATGTATTAAAATCAACCTTCATTTTTTGATTCATCAATTGATTTCTTAATGTATCTGCTGTCTTTGTGTTTTCCATAATAACCTTTCTATTTTTAGTACATCGTAACAGTTATATATAAAAGCACATATATATCATTGCCTTATTATAGAGTTCTTCTATCATTCAAATCCTTGAGATATCAATTCTTTCAATGCTTCTAGAGACTCACTCTCCCAGTCGAATGCGCCGACCTTCGCCGACTCCCCAATCTTTAATGAAATCAGTTCTTCATTCACTGAGAACAGCATATGTAATCTGCTTTTATGCCTATGTGAACCTATTGAATGGTAGCTATCCATCATCTAATCATCGAACTCAATGACATCGTTTTTTTGAGCGCCAGCGAACCTCAATGTCAGCGTCCAAGGCTTGTTCAAGCATGGAGTATGTATAATTAAAAGTATCTGTTTGCTGATTTTATCAATAACATTCAGAAGTTTTCCATACATTGAGTAATGAAAGCCTGTTTCCAGCTCATCAATAAGAACAATCCCATTAGGTGTCTCCATAATTACAATGCAGATGTTCAACAACATGATGACACCATCACCAGCATCCTGTAATGGAATTAGCTTTCCCTCTGACTTGATATACAATTGTGTAATTCCCTGTACTGCAAGAGTGATGATATCATCAATTGAAGGATCAAGGAGTTTTAGTATATCAATAACTTTATCCTTTTCACCATTTAGTTCAATCTGTCCAACATCATTCAAAATTGTGTTACTTTGTCTTGCAAAGTTCACATTCATATATCTTGTAGGAGTCATATTCCTGGGTCCATTACCCTTCTGATTGGATTTGAATTCGCGCAATATTCCTCCTGAACCGTTCAGAAAAAAATGTCCCTCTTCTTCATAATCTCCATCATCATAAGTCACATTTAGAGAATAAGTGCTCTTGGCAGCATTTCTGAATTGCATCAGTGCATCCTCTGTCACTCCTTCAACAGTATTAGGGATACAATTTTTATCCTTTATGTATGTAAGTGTAGAAGTTTTTTCATTTTCATCCACTGATATACTTAAGGCACCATCTGGATTGCTATCATTAAAAAGTGGAACCCCATAAAGAATCTGTCCCTTCAGTATATAGCCCGCGGAAACTTCCTAGCTAAAAAAAAGAATCGGTAGCGCTATGATCCCTCATCAGAAACAATGCTTCAAGTGTCGTACTCTTACCGACATTATTCCGCCCTGATATCAGCGTTATTCTCTTAAGGCCATTCATTGTAAGATTACGAAATGACCTGAAGTTATTAATTCTTATTCCGTCGATCATTATATTTTAATCCTTATATTGCTCAAAGCGTGGGATTTATTCAAAAATTTTGCAGCTGTCAAAAAATCCCGTCAACATCAATATTTAATTTAGTCATTTTCACATAGCTCCGCCACAGCGCCACCCATACGGATGCCCCTCTTTAATCTGCTGTATGTCGCATGGGTTCCATCTGCACGCCAGAAGCGATGTCAGACTTCATCCCTGGTCTTGTCATGCCCTTATATTTTATATCGGCAAATATTAAAAATCAATAACCGAAGACCGCTATCTCATCAGCTGGGATCTTCGAACGGATATCACGGTTCTCTGCAAATGGTATCCGCACTATCGCCGAATGAATCGACAGCAGCTGCCTCATTTGTATGTCAACCGACGGATCAAGTGTCTGGGCCATGAAAATCGCATCCTTGCAGATCTCTGTCTCCATGTATTCGATTGCTTCTGCACCTTGTCATAGTGTGGGAGCGGACTCATTTTTTCAAAAAGAAAAGCCATCGCCGCCGCCACTGACTGGATATAGGTATACGGCTTCCTGGTGTGTGACAGGGACGTCTCGCTCTGCGAATATATGTAGTATCTGCTGATTAAGCCATTTTCTGTGACTACACAGCCAAGCAATATTCATATTTTTGAATTTTTCTATGCTCTGAAATGCCAGATATCCTGGCTTTCAAAACAACAAATAAAAATAAAGTGCATTTACCAAGCCTATTCAGAACTTTGAACAGGTTGGTAACGAATATCTACATTTCTATGTCGCTGTATGTTGTTTCTTCAAGTTTACACTTTATTAGCTGTTGATTTATAATTAAAACTGACCCATGGGGGGTGCGGACGTTTTTCTGGACCAATTATACGGTCAATCCAAGCTGTCTCCGGTACTGGATAGGGCTGATCCCTCCAAGTGATATCTTTATACGCTC
>CADBCZ010000088.1 GCA_902793335.1 uncultured Lachnospiraceae bacterium | reverse complement strand
GAAACTCTTTTTTCGGACAAACAGTCATAGAAATAAAACTTTTTATCCAAGCGCACGCATTTATAAAAACTAAATCAGGCAAACTGACTATGCATACAATATTTAAGAAGAGTTTCGCGTACAAACACAAATTTTATATTACTGATATCTCCGGTATAACCTCTTCGAGTACGTCAAGCAGTATGCGTACTGTATCAAGTGATGTAAACATTGTAACTCCGTTTCTTACAGCACACTGTCTTATAGCCACACCATCCTCATAATGTACTCCGGAAAGTATCGCTCTTGTATTGATTATGTAGCTTACATAACCGGCTTGAATAGATCTGATAACCTCATCACTGCCATCACTTAATTTACCGCGAAGTCTTGTTCGAATTCCGTTAGCCTTAAGGTAGTTGGCTGTTCCTACAGTTGCTTCAATATTGAAACCTAACTGATAGAATCGACGTACAAGAGGAAGTGCCTCTTCTTTATCCTCATCAGCAAGTGTAACCATTACCGTTCCGTAGTCCTTCATCTTAATTCCAGAAGCCTGCAATGCTTTATACAATGCACGTTTAAGCTTTCTGTCGTATCCGATGGCCTCACCTGTTGATTTCATTTCCGGTGAAAGATATGCATCCATACCATTTAATTTTTCAAATGAGAATGCAGGAGCCTTAACATACCAGAACTGTTTCGGAGCAGGCACAAGTTCTGTTATACCCTGATCCTTTAAGCTGTGTCCCAGCATCACCTTTGTCGCAATATCAACAAGTGAGAATCCTGTTGACTTTGAAAGGAACGGTACACTTCTTGATGCTCTTGGATTAACCTCGATTATATATACATTATCCTCCTTATCAACGATAAACTGTATGTTGAAAAGTCCAACAATTCCAACACCCAGTCCAATCTTAGTGGTGTATTCAAGGATAGTATCTTTAACTTTATCAGATATTGAATATGGTGGATATACACTTGTACTGTCTCCCGAATGAACTCCCGTGCGCTCGACAAGCTCCATAATACCCGGCAGAAATACCTCTTTGCCATCACATATCGCATCTACTTCTACTTCTTTTCCAACCACATATTTATCTACAAGTACAGGCTTATCAACATCAACCTCAACAGCATTTTTCAAATAATGTCTTAGCATCTCCTCATTTGCAACAATTTCCATAGCACGTCCACCAAGAACAAATGAAGGTCTGACAAGCACCGGATAACCAATCTTAGCCGCAACGGCAACACCGCTTTCTATGTCGGTTACTGCCTCACCTGTCGGATGAGGGATATTAAGAGATAAGATAACATTCTCAAATGCATCTCTGTCCTCTGCCTTAAATATCGCCTCACAGTCAGTACCGATTATCTTTACACCGCGTTTTGTAAGTGGTTCTGCTAGATTAACGGCTGTCTGTCCACCAAGGGAAGCGATAACGCCCTCAGGTTTTTCCATGTCGATTATATTCATTATGTCTTCTACAGTAAGCGGCTCAAAATACAGCTTATCAGCTGTTGTGTAATCAGTTGAAACCGTTTCCGGATTGTTGTTGATTACGATAGCCTCATATCCAAGTTCGTGAATAGTCTTAACAGCATGAACTGTTGAGTAATCGAACTCTACACCCTGTCCGATACGAATAGGACCTGAACCGAGTACGATTATCTTCTTGTTATCTGAAATAACAGACTCATTTTCATCCTCATAAGTTGAGTAGAAATAAGGAACATAACTTTCAAACTCCGATGCACAGGTATCAATCATCTTATATACCGGTTTGATATCTAATTCCTTGCGTCGTTTCCATATATCATCCTCAGTAACTTCAAGCAGTTCTGCAATATATGAGTCCGAGAAGCCCATACGCTTTGCTTCATAGAGCACATCGTATGACAGGTTCGCAATTTTATCCGCAGTCAAATTGTCATTTGATGCATCTTTTAAGGCTTTGCTCTCGATATCATTTTTTAATGTCTCAAGCTTTCTCTCAAAATCAACAATATTCTTAATCTTATCAAGGAAGAACATATCAATCTTGGTTCTGCTATATATAACCTGAAGATCTACACCCAGCCAAATCAACTGTGATATAGCATATATTCTGTCATCCGTTCCCTCTTCTATATAATTAAGCAGCTTGTCGATTGCTTCTTTCTTATTCTCCGGTTCCGGTTTGTCAGAAAGACTCTTAACATCAAATTTCTCCAAATGAATATGATTTTTTCCATCTTCCAATGAGCGTATTGCTTTCAACATACTCTCTTCCAGTGTACGTCCGACACTCATCACCTCACCTGTTGCCTTCATCTGTGTTGATAACACATTTGAAGCCAGTGTGAACTTGTCAAACGGAAATCTTGGCATCTTGGTAACAATATAATCCAGTGCAGGCTCAAAACAAGCAGGAGTATTGGCAAGTTCTATTTCCTCAAGATTCATTCCGACAGCTATCTTTGCCGATACTCTTGCAATCGGATATCCACTTGCCTTTGATGCAAGTGCTGAAGAACGTGAAACTCTTGGATTAACCTCTATTACATAGTAATTAAACGACTCCGGATCGAGTGCAAACTGACAGTTACATCCACCTTTAACACCAAGTGCTCTGATTATCTTAAGAGCACTGTCACGAAGCATATGGTATTCTTTATTTGTAAGTGTCTGGCTTGGTGCAACAACTATCGAATCTCCTGTATGAATTCCGACAGGATCTAAGTTTTCCATGTTACACACTACAATAGCAGTATCATTTGCATCTCGTATTACTTCATACTCTATCTCTTTATATCCTTTGATACTCTTCTCGACAAGTACCTGATGAACCGGAGAAAGCGCTAGAGCATTTGTCATCATTTCACGCATTTCCTTTTCATTGTAGGCAAAGCCGCCACCGGTTCCTCCAAGTGTAAATGCAGGACGAAGTATTACAGGATAACCAATTTTCTCTGCAGCTGCCAATCCCTCTTCAACAGAATATGTTATCTCAGAAGGAACAACAGGTTCTCCTATTCTCTCACACAATTCTTTAAATTGCTCGCGATCTTCAGCACATCTTATACTAGCCGCATCAGTTCCCAAAAGCTCTATCTCACACTCATTTAACACACCCTTGTCATTTAACTGCATGGCAAGATTGAGTCCGGTCTGTCCGCCGATTCCCGGAACTATTGCATCAGGTCTCTCATAACGACAGATTCTCGCCATGAATTCTAGTGTTAACGGCTCCATATATACCTTATCTGCGACCATAGTATCAGTCATTATCGTCGCAGGATTGGAATTTGCAAGTACTACCTCATATCCCTCCTCTTTAAGGGCAAGACATGCCTGTGTTCCGGCATAATCAAATTCTGCTGCCTGACCTATTACGATCGGACCTGAACCTATGACAAGTATCTTATTAATATCAGTTCGCTTCGGCATTTTATATATCCTCCATAAATATCTGTACGCATCTTTATGATTTCATGTTTCTAATATTGTAACAGTATTGTTTCTTATCCGTTACGATTTTCAAATCAAAGTATATCATGTTCCATCTTAAATGATTGAATGTTGTTCATAAATCTTTCAAAAAGATATGTTGAATCCTGCGGACCAGGTGCACTCTCAGGATGATACTGAACTGAGAAAACCCTATCCTTATCGCAGGTAAGTCCTTCAACCGTATTATCAAGAAGATTAATATGTGATACCTCAAGACCTGTACCCTCAATAGACTTCTCATCTACAACATAACTATGATTCTGACTTGTTATTTCAAGTTTACCTGTTTTTATATCTTTAACAGGGTGATTACCACCTCTGTGACCAAATTTCAATTTATAAGTTTTTGCACCATAGGAAAGTGCGATCAACTGATGACCGAGACATATTCCAAAAAGTGGAGTCTTACCATGTAAATCTTTAAGAGTATCAATTACAACGCCAACATCTTCCGGATCTCCCGGACCGTTTGATATAAACACTCCATCCGGCTTCATTGCAAGAATTTCTGCACTTCCAGTATTATAAGGAACAACTGTCACATTACATCCATGGTGATTGAACTCTCTTACTATGTTCATCTTCATTCCGCAATCTATTGCAACTATATTATATACAGGATTAGAAGTTCTTGAGTACCATTTCTTCTTACAGCTGCACCTTGCAACCTGATCATGCGGAAGTTCAGTGTTCTTTAATATTTCCAGACCCTCCTCAAGTGTGGTTTCCACATTTGTAATAAGAACCTTTCTAGAACCAATATCTCTGATACTTCTCACCAGTTTTCTGGTATCTACTCCATACACTCCCGGAATATTACCATCTTCAAGCAGTTCCGACAAAGTTCTTGTGAATCGGAAATTGGAAGGGGATTCATTTACTTCCCTTACGATCAAACCGCCAAGATTAAGCAGTTTGCTCTCAAAATCCTCATCGGTAATTCCGTAATTTCCGATAAGGGGATATGACATCACTATTGCCTGGTCTGTGTAGGACGGGTCAGAAACAATTTCCTGATATCCCACCATAGAAGTATTGAATACTATCTCACATACAGCATCACGTTTTGCACCGAAGCCATAGCCTAAGTATTCACTTCCGTCTTCCAAAATCAATTTTCTATCCATGATATTCCTCCTAAAATGTGTAAAAGGGTGCTTCGAGTACGGACCTCGAAACACCCTTGCTTCTAAAATGTTATCTCTATTGAATTAACCGCAATAACAAATCCGGTCTGTCTCATCATACAATATATAAGTTCCGCCTTTGGAACACTACATATAGTATACGGATTTGCACGAAAAAGTCAAGAAAGAAATATATCTTTATTTATATAAATGAGCCTATTTATGCATTCATCCCAAATGCAATAAATTTAGTAACAATATCCAGCTCATGCCATAGTAGGTTACCACGGCCACAAGGTCATTGACCGTTGTGATGAGAGGTCCGGAAGCAACAGCCGGATCCACCTTGATTCTCTTGAAAAATAAAGGAATAAGCGTACCAACCGCACTTGATATAAGCATTGCCACAATCAGTGATATTCCTATACAACCCGAAACTGAAAATGCAAACATCACAGTCTTTTTCTTAAACAGATAAATATATAATCCTACAAAAATAAATGAGATAAAGCCGAGCAACAAACCATTAGACAGTCCGACTCTCATCTCCTTAGTCACCAAATGTCTCTTCTGCTTAAATGTAAGATGCTCATCCATAAGAACTCTGATTGTCACAGCAAGCGACTGGGTTCCAACATTACCTGCCATATCAAGTATAAGCGACTGGAATGCTATAATAAGTGTGAGCTGAGCGATTACTTTTTCAAACACTCCCACAACACTTGAGACAAGCATACCAAGGCATAATAAAACCAATAGCCATGGAAGTCGTTTCTTCATGCTTTCAAGTAAGGGTTCGTTAAGATCTTCTTCCGCAGTAAGACCGGCAAGCATCGCGTAATCCTCTCCCATCTCATCATCAACCACTTCAATGATGCTTTGTGATGTAATAACACCCAACATCTTATTGGAATTATCAAGCACAGGAATACTACTTTCCGAATAATCTTTAAGTTTTTCAATGCAGTCATCTATTTGCTCATTAGCATATACATAAGGGAAAGAGGTTGCTATAAGACTATCCAAAGTTGCCGAACTTCTGGCTATAATAAGCTCCTTCAAGTCTATTGCACCATAAAATTCTCCGCTTTCATCCTCAACAAATATAGTTGTGATATTATCATTATCCTCCGCCTGCCTGATAAGTTCACTCATAGCCTGTTTGATGGAAAGATTTTCCCTTATCACAATATAATTAGTTGTCATTCTGCTACCGATTTCATCCTCGTCAAATGAATCAATCAGACGAATTTCATTGCGCACTTCCGGCTCTAATGCATCAATTATTATACTTCTCTTTTCTTTTGTAAGCTCTTTAAGTACTTTTGATGCTGTATCTGCCTCTAGTTCCGACACTACCATTGATGCTTTTTTCACATCCATCTCATCGAGAAATACACCGGCCTCATCCTCATCAATATACTCAAATATAGAGGCAAGCATGGAAATATCACAAATACGATAAAACTTTTTTCTCTCTGAAATATTCAACATGGGTATAACCTGAGCAATATCATTCTCGTGATAATCCTCTAACTTGTTAAGCATTATCTTAGGAGAATCATTGCTTCTGATTATCGCCACAACCTCGGATTCATAATCCGGCTTTTCTGCAACAATATTATCTTCAGTTAAATTTGTATTGATTTCTTCCATTTCAGAATACCCTCCGTTTCATTGATTGAATTTTTTCAACAATGACGTAAGGGACGAAAGGGTAAAGAAACCCGCGCATGACAGGGCACGCACGGGCAAAAAGACACAAAATTATCAGAACATAAATTCATTATGTCTCTATAAAAACAGCAAACATTGTGGCATATGACCAGCCGGAATATTCACTGCATTATCACGATAATAAATGCGCCATCGCCCATCCGACCCATAACTGTCACTATTAGCCACTATGTTCACCTCCTTGATATTTAAGAATTAAACCAAGGTTAGTATACAACTGTATTTATTATTTTTCAAGTGCTGACTCCACAAATTTTTTGAATATCGGATGTGGACGGTTCGGTCTTGACTTAAACTCAGGATGGAACTGCACACCTAGATAAAATGGATGTTCTTTAACTTCAACAGTTTCAACAAGATGTCCATCCGGTGAAAGACCAGATATCACAAGTCCTTTTTCTGTAAGTACATCTCTATAATCATTATTAAACTCATATCTGTGTCTATGACGCTCATTTATATCCAGCTTACCATAGCACTTCTCCATAAGTGATCCCTCTGTGATATGACATGGATAACTTCCAAGACGAAGTGTACCTCCCTTGTCAATGTTATCAGACTGACCAGGCATAAAATCAATAACCTTTGTATCTGATGCATCCTGAAACTCTCCGGAACATGCATCGGAAAGACCTGCAACATTTCTTGCATATTCGATAACCGCGATCTGCATACCAAGACAAATACCAAAGTATGGAATATTGTTTGTTCTTGCATAATTAGCAGCAAGTATCATTCCTTCAATACCTCTATCGCCAAAACCACCCGGAACAATTATTCCTTTCATATCCTTCAAACGTTCATGTATATTGTCTTCATTTAATTCCTCAGAATCAATCCACTCAATGTTAACATGTGCATTTAATGCAAAACCTGCATGGTTAAGTGCTTCAGCCACTGAAAGATATGCATCGTGAAGCTGAACATACTTTCCAACAAGACCTATCGTAACCTCACGATTTCTGCCTGCTATATTAGCGACAAGATTCTTCCATTCTGTAAGATCCGGTGCCGGAGCATCAATCTTAAGTTCGCGGCAAACGACCTCTGATAAATGCGCATCCTCAAGCATAAGAGGTGCTTCATATAAACTCGGAAGAGTTCTGTTCTCAATAACACAATCCTCTTTTACATTACAGAACATTGATATCTTCTTAAATATTGATTCCTCTAAAGGCTCATCGCATCTAAGAACTATAATGTCAGGACTAACACCCATACCTCTAAGTTCTTTTACCGAATGCTGTGTCGGTTTTGACTTATGTTCATCTGAACCATGAAGATAGGGAACAAGTGTCACATGAATGAAAAGACTGTTCTCTTTTCCGACCTCTAAGGATATCTGTCTTACTGCTTCGATAAACGGCTGAGACTCAATATCACCGATTGTTCCACCAATCTCAGTTATAACTATATCTGCGTCAGTCTCATTACCTACTCTATATACGAATTCCTTGATTTCATTTGTAATATGAGGAATAACCTGTACAGTAGAACCGAGATATTCTCCACGTCTCTCCTTATTAAGTACATTCCAATACACCTTACCTGATGTAAGATTTGAATATTTATTAAGGTCTTCATCAATGAATCTCTCGTAATGTCCAAGATCAAGATCAGTCTCTGCTCCATCCTCTGTAACATAAACCTCTCCATGCTGATATGGGCTCATTGTTCCGGGATCAACATTAATATATGGATCTAATTTCTGAGCAGCAACTTTAAGACCTCTAGCCTTAAGAAGGCGTCCTAAAGACGCGGCAGTAATTCCTTTTCCGAGTCCTGATACAACTCCACCTGTAACGAAAATATACTTTGTCATAATATTCCTCCTAAAATTCTATTCTATCCTCAAATCTGTGTTTGTACGCGAAACTCTTTTAGGTTTTGTACGCATAGCAGTTTGTCTGATTTAGTTTTTATAAATGCGTGCGCTTGGATAAAAAGTTTTATTTCT
>CADBCZ010000087.1 GCA_902793335.1 uncultured Lachnospiraceae bacterium | reverse complement strand
GAACAACTCCATTATATCACAAACCGTGAGGAGATTTTTGATTTTATTAACAAAAAAATGCCGTATTTATGCGGCTTGTGGCGTTTCGCAAACGCCTAACAAATTATCAAGTAGAAAAGGAGATTTGTAAAATGAGAAACAAGAAAAGATATGGAATTATTTATATGTTGATGTTTTTGATTTCATTCATTTATATTGCTGGGAATAAAGCATACGATGTGAATGCAGCAGAAAGAAAATCAAACGGTCTATTCGATTATGAAGAAATTGTAGGTGGAAATAGGCATAGTATTCATATATTTGGAATATCTGATAGTGCTGATAAAGATTTTACAAGTCTAACAATACCGGGTCAAATCGACGGTGTGCCTGTTGAATCTGTAGGTGTTTATGATCGTGATTGGTACAAGATAACAAATGCCAACAATTTTGATGAATGTAAAAATTTGAAGACATTAATAATAGAAGAAGGCATTAAATACATCGAGGCAGATACATTTGAAGATTGTAAGAATCTAGAGAGTGTAACATTGCCTGAAAGCATCATAAGTATATCTGATAATGCTTTTTGCAATTGCAGTAATCTTTCAAATATTGTGCTCCCAGAAAATTTGGAACATATAGCATCTGGCGCTTTTGCAAACTGTAAGAGTCTGAAAAAAATAAATATTCCTGCAACTGTAACATTTTTGGGGAATTCCAGTGAAGATGATGATTATTTTAGAAATCCTTTTGAGGGCTGCAGTGCTATTACTAGTATATCTGTAGAACCTAATAATTCTGAATTTTATAGTTCAAAAGGTACAGACAACTATAATGCTATATTAACAAAAAGTAATTATTTGCTTGTAGGCTGCTCAAATACAAAGATTCCGTCAAATGTTGTAGCAATAAGTAGACATGCATTTAATGGTTGTAGTGGCTTAACAAGTATAGAAATACCGGATAGTGTGACAAGTATAGGATTGAATGCTTTTTACGGTTGTAGTGGTTTGACAAGTATAAAAATACCGGATAGTGTGACCAGCATAGATTGGGGTGCTTTTTACGGTTGTAGCGGCTTAACAAGTATAGAAATACCGGATAATGTGACAAGTATAGGTTATGGAGCTTTTGGTGCTTGCTCTAATTTGACAAGTATTAAAGTTGCTGAAGGTAATACAGTTTATGACAGTAGAGATAATTGTAATGCTATCATAAAAAAAGAAAATAATACATTGATTTTAGGATGCAAGAATACAATAATACCAAAAAGTGTAACGAGTATAGAAGGTAACTATTTGTCATATGGTGGCGCTTTTAGTGGTTGTGTTGGCTTGACAAGTATTTCATTACCAGAAGGCTTGACGTCGATAGGTGTTGGTGCATTTAGAGATTGTACTGGTTTGACAAGTATTACATTACCTGAAAGTTTGACGTCGATAGGTGATAGTGCATTTTATGATTGTGGTGGTTTGACAAGTGTTACATTACCAGAAGGTTTAACGTCGATAGGTTATAATGCTTTTACAAACTGTAAGAGTCTGAAACAAATAAAAATTCCCGCAACTGTAACAAATTGGGGTGAGTCCGATGCTGACGATAAGGGAAATCCTTTGAGAGGATGTAGTGCTATCACGAGCATTTCAGTGGACTCAAAAAATCCAAAGTATTATAGTTCGGAAGGTGGGATCAATTATAATGCCATATTATATAAAGATGATAACACAAAAGGTGTGGTATTAATTTCGGGATGCGCTAATACAAGGATTCCTTCAAATGTAACAACCATAGAAAGTGGGGCATTTATTGATTGTACCGGATTGACTAATATAGAAATACCAAATAGTGTGACGGACATACAACATAATGCATTTATGGGATGCAGTAGTTTAGCAAGTATAGAAATACCCGATAGCGTTACAAAAATACAAGATTGTGCATTTATGGGATGCAGCAGTTTGAAAAGTATAAAAATACCAAATAGCGTTACATTCCTACAACATTATATGTTTAAGGGGTGTACAAGTTTGGAAAGTATTACAATTCCCGGTAGTGTTACTGATATAGGAGAAGAAGTATTCTGCGAATGTAGCAATTTAAAAACTGTTTACACTGATGAAGGCTCTTATGCTGAAACATGGGCGAAAAGACAAGGTTATACAGTAAAATATATTGGAGCGTCTGACAAACCAAGCGATACATCGACAGACAAACCTACAGATACACAAACTGACGATTCATCGAAAACTATAACTGATACAAAAACAGACAGTTCTAACAATAATGAGAATGCCAATGGAACAACAGGCGGCAACACAGGCACTACTCCTGCAACAACAGAAGCTCCTGCAACAACCGAGACAGTTAGAACTACTCCTGCAACAACCGAAACACCAAACGATAACCTAACTACTTTTAATATTAAGAATAAGAAGACATATAAGAAATCCCAAAAGATTAAAATCAAGGATGAGGATGGAATAAAGTCAGTTGTTCTTAATACAAAAAAGATTAAAGTCAAAAAGGGAAAGAAATCAGTTTCATTTAAGCTTTCTTCATATAAGAAAAGTCTTAAGAAGAAAAATAAATGGAATAAAATAATAGTAACGGATGTTAATGGAAATAAAAAGACAATTCAATTCAAGATAAAATAATAATGATAGAAAGGGGAGATAACAATAAATAAACACAAATTATCAAGTAGAAAAGGAGATTTATAAAATGGGAAATGAGAAAAGACATAGAATTATTTATATGTTGATGTTTTTGTTTTCATGTATTTATATTATTGGAAACAAAGATTTCATCGTAAATGCAAAGCGAAGTAATGAGTTACATTCAAATGACCTATTTTTTTATAACGAAATTACGGTAAAGGATAGTGATGGTAATATAAAAAGTCACTATGTAGAAGTAATTGGTATAGTAGAAAATGCTGACAAAGATATTACAACTTTAACCATTCCAGCTAATATTGACGGAGTACCTGTTAAAGTTGTAGGACATGATGAGAATAGTTATGAACTTGATAATGCCAACAATTTCTATAAATATAATAATATAAAGACATTGATAATTGAAGATGGTATTGAGACCATCAACCCCAGTGCATTTTCCGGTTGTAGTAATCTTGAAAATGTAACATTACCTGAAAGTCTGAGATGGATAGACAGATTTGCTTTTGCCAATTGCAGTAATCTTACTGGTATTGAATTCCCTGAAAAGCTTGAATTTATTGGAACGAGTGCTTTTCTTAATTGTAAGAGTCTGAAGAAAATCAATATTCCGGCATATGTACGTAGTTTTGATGATGGCGATGGTAATGCTGGTAATCCTTTTCGTGGTTGTAGTGGACTTATTAGCATTTCGGTAGATCCAAATAACTCTGTGTTTTATAGTTCGGAAGGTGAAGTTAGTTATAATGCCATAATACATAAAGATGTCGAGCGAGAAGCTTTGGTGCTGATTGCTGGGTGTTCTAGTACAAAGATTCCTTCAGATGTTTTAGATATAGATGAGGGTGCATTTTATGGCTGCATCGGATTAACAAGTATTGAAATACCGAATTGTGTAAGGTACATAGGTGGAAGTGCATTTTATGGCTGTAACGGACTTACAAGTATTACGATACCAGAAAGTGTAACGAGTATAGGCAGAAGTGCATTTTATGGTTGTAACGGACTTACAAGTGTTACGATACCAGAAAATGTAACAAGCATAGGTTTTAGTGCATTTGGTGGATGTAATAGTTTGACAAGTATATCAGTTGCTGAAAAAAATACGGTTTATGACAGTAGAGATAACTGTAATGCTATTATAAAGACAACTGATAATAGTTTGATTTTAGGCTGTAAAAATACAATAATACCTAATAGTGTAACAAGCATAGTAGGTGCGTTTAATGGATGTGAAAATCTTATAAGTGTTAGAATACCCGATAGCGTTACCGATATAGGCGGTGGTGCATTTGAAGACTGCAGTGGCTTAACAAGTATTGAAATACCGAATAGTGTAACTGGTATAGCGAGTGGTGCGTTTAGAGGCTGCATCGGACTTACAAGTATTTCAATACCTGAAAGTGTTACAATCATAGGCGCTAATGCTGAATTTGATACGAGAAGTAGTGGTTATTCATTTGATGGATGTGACAATCTGGCAAGCATAACGGTTGCAGAAGGAAATACAGTATATGACAGCAGAGACAAATGTAATGCTATTATAAAAACAGCAGATAACAGCTTGATTAGAGGATGTAAAAATACAACAATACCTAACAGTGTTACCAATATAGGTGAGGGCGCATTTTACGGATGCAATGGATTAACAAGTATAGAAATACCGGATAGCGTTACTAACATAGAATATAGTGCATTTTATAGATGTAGCAGTTTGGTAAGTATAATAATACCGGGCAGTGTTACTAATATAGATGGAGATCCATTTTACAAGTGTGAAAGTTTGAAAACCATTTACACTGATAAAGGTTCTTATGTTGCTAATTGGGCAAAAGAATATGGCTATACAGTAAAATACATTGGAGCATCTGACGACCCAAGCGATACATCGACAGACAAACCTACAGATACACAAACTGACGATTCATCGAAAACTACAACTGATACAAAAACAGACAGTTATAACAATAATGAGAATGCAAATGGAACAACAGGCGGCAACACAGGCACTACTCCTGCAACAACCGAAGCACCTGCAACAACAGAGACAGTTAGCACTACTCCGGTAACAACCGAAACACCAAACGATAACCTGACTACCTTTAATATTAAGAATAAGAAGACATATAAGAAATCCCAAAAGATTAAAATCAAGGATGAGGATGGAATAAAATCAGTTGTTCTTAATACAAAAAAGATTAAAGTCAAAAAGGGAAAGAAGACAGTTTCATTTAAGCTTTCTTCATATAAGAAGAGCCTTAAGAAGAAAAATAAATGGAACAAAATAATAGTAACGGATGTTAATGGAAATAAAAAGACAATTCAGTTCAAGATAAAGTAAGATTAAAAGTAAATTATATATCAGGCTATCCATGGAATGTTCCATGGATAGTTTTTTTGGTTTCTTTCCCATTGCATATAAATACTAAATTCGGTATAATGAGCAAAGAATACCATTTCTTTAACGGTTAATATATCAGAAAGAAGGGTTTTGGATGGGTATGTATTTAAATCCGGGGAACATGGCTTTTGCCCGGAATATAAAGAAAAACTATATAGATAAGACAGGTGTTATTGAAATCTTAAATGATACCATAGGAACCTCTGATAATTTAACTTGCGTCAGCCGACCAAGAAGATTTGGTAAGTCTTTCGCTGCTAACATGCTTATTGCATACTATGATCACACATGTGATTCACATGAATTATTTAAACCTTATCATGTAAGCATGTCTGAAAGCTATGAAGAACACATTAATAAGTATAACGTTATAGCTCTTGATATTACCGGGTTTATTTCTTCCGTAAAAAGCGTGCAGGGAGATATCAGGGATATTCCTAAGTTGATTCAGGAAAATGTGAAAAAGGAGCTTGCGGAAGAGTATCCTGAACTTGGTGAAATGACCGATTATACAATGGCACTCAAAAAATATGTTGAGTTAACCGGACGCATGTTTATATTCGTTATTGATGAATGGGATGCTCTGATCAGAGAAGCAAAAGACGATAAACTGATTCAGGAAACTTATCTTAATTTGTTGCGTGGACTTTTTAAAAATAATAATTTTACTCCATATGCAGTTGCTGCGGCATATATGACAGGTATTTTGCCTATTAAAAAAGATGGAACACAGTCGGCAATTTCTGATTTTCAGGAGTATTCAATCATTAATCCGGGCAAGTTTGCCCAATATACCGGATTTACTGAAAATGAAGTAGAAATGATTTGCCAAAAGAATGGACAGACATTTCAACAGGCAAAGTTGTGGTATGATGGATATCAGGTTGGAAAGGAAGTATCTGTATATAATCCTTACTCTGTTATGCAGGCAGTTAAATCAGGCGAGTATCGTTCGTTTTGGAAATATACTTCTGCAGCAGATTCTTTGGAAACATATATTAACATGGATTTTGATGGATTACAGGAAGATGTTGCCAGGCTTATAAATGGAGAAGAGATAGAAGTCAGTACTGACAGTTTCAACAATGATCTGGTATCATTTAGAAAAAAGGATGATGTTCTGACTTCAATGATTCATCTTGGATATCTTTCGTATAACAGTGAGACTGGACAGGTGCGTATTCCTAATGAAGAGGTCAGAAGTGAGTTTGGAAAGTTAATTGAAAACGCTAGCATGACAAAACTTGCAGGGCTGATCAAAGCTTCCGATAAACTCTTGAAAGATACTATTGCAGGAGATTCAAAAGCTGTTGAAAATGCCATAGGCTTAATTAGGGAAAGCAATTATGCTCCTAATTTTTATAATAATGAACAGGCCTTACGTTATGTTATCAAGTTTGCATATATTGTATGTGTAGATAAATATATGAAGATAGAGGAACTACCTTCAGGCAAAGGTATAGCTGATGTTGTATATATTCCCAAAAAGAACCGTCCTGATCCGGCGTTAGTCATTGAACTTAAATGGGATAAGACTTCTGATGCTGCTATTTCGCAGATAAAGGAGAAAAACTATCCGGCTGTGCTTAATGAATTTGAAGGAGATATTATTCTTGTGGGAGTTAATTATAATCCTAACACAAAAGAACATCACTGCACAATTGAACAGATCAGAAAAAGTATCGTATAAAATGATATATAATTCTATATAACTTGTTGTTGAGGGGCGCATAATGGGTGAGATAAATATTGAAGAGTACAATAAAATGATCAAGCAGGAGGAAGCCTGTCTTTTCCCGAAATCTTATACCTGTCCAATCTGTGATGAACAATTCAAATCACTGGCAGTTAGGACTTCTAAGCTATACTCACAGGGAATGGACGAAGATTTAAGACCAAGGTATAGATGGGTAGATCCTATCAAATATGAAATAGTTGTCTGCCCTGTATGTGGATACGGAGCTTTGAACAGATATTTTAACGAGATGATACCTGTGTGGAGAAAAATGATCCAAAACGGAATGCCTTCATTTTCAAATGACAGAGTTTTCCTGGGTGGCAATCGTTTATCATATGACGAGTCGCTTAAATTATATGAATATGCGATTATGTGTAATGAGCTGGCAGCATTTAAAGAGAGCCGCAAAGCTTATACATATTTAAAACGTGGATGGGCAGTAAGAGGCAAATTACACGCAGAAAGAGATTATCTCAAAAAAGAAGAAATTGATAAGTTTCAAAATGATGAAAAGGTTTATCTCAAAGCGGCTTATGATGGATTTATGAAGGCTATTTCTGAAGAAGATTTTCCTATAGCGGGGATGGAGGAGCACACATTAATGTATCTGTGTGCGGCTTTGGCTAACAGACTGGGAATGTATAGAGAAGCAATTTCCATGCTGTCAAGATTGATGACCAGCCGTTCTGTCAACCCAAGAGTTAAGGATAAAGCTTATGATCTTAAAGAGATAGTAAGTGAGAGACTAAAAGAACAGGAACGTAATGGAAAGTGATAATAGACAAGATCTGTAGATTTAAGGAGTTGTTTCTATGACGGGTGAAGAAAAGAGAAAATGGCTTCAGGAAATACGCAGAAAGGTTGCCGGGCACAATGATATAGTGTATATGCAATCAGAACAACACGAAGAAGGCTGCGAGGGGAATTGCAAGGTCTGTCAGGCAGAAGCAAGATATATTGATGCTGAACTGGTACGAAAAGCAAGGCTGGGCGAGGATGTGAAGTTGTCTTCAATATTAAGTGAGATATTGATTGATGCGATTCCTGAATACAAGAAAGAAGATGTTTTAAAGCGATCGGCCAAAGATATAACGGATGATATTAAACACAGTAAAGATAATATAAGTAAGAGCACGAACGGGGGCAAGTCTGTACCGATAGATGAGTTGAATCTGGCAGTTCATTTGGACAGTACTGTAAGAAGATATGGAATAGGTGATACTGATGAGCTGTATTATCTGTTAAAAGATGATTCTTTTAACATGAAAAAGAAGCTTAGGGGAGGCTATCGATATCTGGTTGAGCTACTTAAAGAATTTGGATATGAAATAACTGAAGATATGATATGAAAACGGACATGTGATTGCTTCACACGTCCGTTTTATATGTTTGCGCGCCATGGGCGCGCTCTAACGGGTGAAAGTCCCAAACACGCCCAGATAGTGGGAAGTGTATAGCCGAACAGCAAGGGTGTCCATCGTGAGGTGGAATCTGAAGGAAGCTGTAAGCAAATCTCTGGTCCGACGG
>CADBCZ010000086.1 GCA_902793335.1 uncultured Lachnospiraceae bacterium | reverse complement strand
ATCTCTCTTGTGAAGTGGGTTAGCACCAGGAGCAAATGGTGCACCATGCTTACGTCCACAAGGTGTATCACCTGTATTCTTACCGTATGTTACGTTAGATGTAATTGTAAGGATTGACTGTGTAGGAACACCGTTTCTGTAAACGTGCTGTTTTCTGATCTTGTCCATGAATGTTGTAACGATGTAAGTAGCGATCTCATCTACACGATCATCGTTGTTACCATATTTAGGGAAGTCACCCTCTGTCTCGTAGCTTACTACGATACCCTGCTCGTTACGAATCGGTTTAACCTTAGCATACTTGATTGCTGATAATGAGTCAGCTACGATTGAAAGACCAGCAACACCTGTTGCGAAGTATCTCTTAACGTCTCTGTCATGTAATGCCATCTGGATTCTCTCATAAGCATATTTGTCATGCATATAGTGGATGATGTTAAGTGCGCTAACGTAAACCTTAGCAAGCCATTCCATCATATCATCGAACTTAGCCATTACATCATCATAATCAAGAACGTCACCTTCTACAGGACGATACTTAGGTCCAACCTGTACACCTGTACACTCATCAACACCACCGTTGATAGCGTAAAGAAGACATTTAGCAAGGTTAGCACGTGCTCCGAAGAACTGCATCTCTTTACCGATAACCATTGAAGATACACAACAAGCGATTCCGTAGTCATCACCATGATAAGGTCTCATAATATCGTCGTTCTCATACTGGATTGAAGAAGACTTGATTGACATCTTAGCACAGAACTGCTTCCATCCAAGAGGAAGACGTGTTGACCAGAGAACTGTTAAGTTTGGTTCTGGAGCTGTACCTAAATTGTTAAGAGTGTTAAGGTAACGGAAGCTCATCTTAGAAACGAGTGTACGTCCGTCAACACCCATACCACCTAATGACTCAGTTACCCATACAGGGTCACCAGCGAAGATCTGGTTGTACTCAGGTGTACGAGCGAACTTAACGCAACGAAGCTTCATTACGAAGTGATCAACGAACTCCTGAATCTGTTCCTCAGTAAACTTACCAGCCTTTAAGTCTCTCTCAGCATATACATCAAGGAATGTAGCTGTACGTCCAAGTGACATTGCAGCACCGTTCTGCTCCTTAACTGCTCCGAGATATCCGAAGTATGTCCACTGAATAGCTTCCTGTACGTTTGTAGCCGGCTTAGAAATATCGAAACCGTAGAAGCTTGCCATCTTTGTTAATTCTTTAAGAGCTTTGATCTGCTCTGCGATCTCTTCCTTGCCTCTGATTACATCATCAGTGTAAACAGTTCCAAATGATTCCTTCTGTGCCATCTTATCTTCAATAAGATAATCTGTACCATAAAGAGCTACTCTTCTGTAGTCGCCGATAATACGTCCGCGTCCGTAAGCATCTGGAAGACCTGTTACGATATGGTTTGTACGGCATCTTCTGATCTCTGCGTCGTATACATCAAATACACCTTCATTATGTGTCTTTCTATGTTTAGAGAAGAACTCAACGATCTCATCGTCTACTTTGTATCCGTTGTCCTCGCAAGCCTTCATAGCCATACGAAGTCCGCCGTATACGTTCATTCCTCTCTTGAAAGGAGCATCTGTCTGGAAACCAACGATAGTTTCTTTATCCTTATCAAGGTAACCTGCACCGTGTGAAGTAAGAGTTGAAACAACCTTAGTATCCATATCAAGAACACCGCCTGCTTCTCTCTCTTTCTTTGTAAGGTCCATAACCTGTGCCCAAAGATCCTTAGTATTCTGTGTAGGACCTGTTAAGAAAGTGTCATCTCCTTCATATGGAGTGTAGTTCTTCTGGATAAAGTCGCGAACGTCGATAAATCTCTCCCAATTTCCGCCGTTAAAACCATTCCATGCTTCCGATTTCATCATGATAAAAAAATCCTCCTTTGAAAATTAAAATTTGTGATTATTACCGGTTAATACCGCTCGGTAATCTTCTCATGGTTTTATTATAGTTTGAAATTGTATACACGTCAACGGAAAAATACACGATTTTTGTATTTTTTCAAGTACACAAAATGAGGTATGGAAAAATATAGAAGTGGGGAAAAGCTAGTAAAATCAATGTTTTGCAAAATATTCAGATTGTATACAATCTTGTATACAATCCAAGACACAAGATGGTGTTGTTTGCTTCGATTAAATACACTATTTGCTGTTGTGATATGGAAAGAAAAGTAAAATATTAAACTAGTCAACAGTAGAATGGAAAATAGATTCGTAATGATGCACAAAAAAGCAACTGATAATTGTTGACTTTTTAAGGGGGGGGGTGATATACTGTCATAGTTTGGATAAGCGAAAAATGTAATAGATAAGCTTGTTTTCAAACATACTTAGTATAAGGCAAATGACGTTTGTAGGTTTGCTTTATATAAAAGCGGACTCTGGGATTGTTTGCGCGTACACCCAGAGTCCAAGGTAGCACTTAAGAAAAAGTACTAGTTAAAGTATACTACTTTTTCTTTTGAGTGTAAATAATCTAAAGAAAAGAGGTAGAAATCATGAAGAAAATTTCAAGAGAAGAACAGATGATGAAGAACGGAGGAGCAAGGGTAAGAGCAATTTGTTGGACTTGTAAGAATGACTTCGGAGATAAAGTGGTATGGGGTAATACCGCATGGGGATTAACAAAGAAATCAGCTCGAAAAAATGCTGTTGATGGGTTGACAAAGCATAGCTCAGATGAAAAGACCACTCATGACATAGGTTACTTTTATTTATAATAATTTTAACAGTCATTTTTTATGACATTTGAAATAATAATAATTTGACTCAGGGGTTGCTCATTGAAAGGTGTGTAATACCTGAGTCAAATAGTAATTACTCAGGAGGTTGCTAGATTGGCTCGGTGGAAAAAACTTATTATCTTGTTATGTATAATTATTCTTACAGGATGTGGTAATAATAAACAGAATCAGGATTCGGTTAATGAAGTGCTTAATCCTTCAGATATGGTTTATAATTGTGAAATACTCGATATAAGCGGATATTATGGTAAAATTAATATATATAAATATAGAAATAATAGATTGTATTTTGTTACTGATATCATGGATGATAATTCTGAGGGTTATATTACTCAGAAAATGTATTCTGTAAAGCTTGACGGGACAGGTTTACAAGAAATACCAATTGAATTTACGAAAGACGAGTATATAAAGGATTTCGATTTGAAAAAAGAATCCTTTGTTTTTAATATATGTAAGTATGACGGAATAGAAAGTGATGGAGATTTAAATGTAGTAGAGCATACAATAATAGTATGTGATAATAATGGAAATAAAAAACATAGTTTTAACTTAGATGCTGTATTAGAAGACGATGAAATATATTATATAACAATAACACCAGATAAGATGATTGTAGGTAGTGGTTATTATTTTTTATATGTTTTTGATGAAAGCTTAAATTACAAAAATAAAATAAAACCGGATAAAATAGATGAAATACGAGGAGATATTATTTTTGATGCTAAGGGGGAAATAATATGCTGTGGGAGTAATGAAAGAGATATAGATATTGGTTTTTCATATATTGAGCTTGAAAAAATGAGCTCGGATATAATTAATGGTGTTAGTGTGCCAAGTAGCATTGTAACAATACTGCCTGGGTTTGGAAAATATGACTTTTGCTATCTGGATATGGGGAGTTTATATGGGTACGAGATAGAGAAAAAGACAAAGACGGGAATTATGGATTTCATGCGGTCTGATATAACATGGGCAGAGGCAATGGATTTTATAGTGTTAGAAGATGGTCGGTTTATAGGAACGATCAAAGATAATAAGACGGGGGAGAAGTCGTTTATATTATGCACAAAAAAAGAAGACTTAAATCAGGATGATAGAATTGAAATAAGCTATGGCACAATTGGTATTGAAGATGATATCTATTCTGCGATTAGAGAATTTAACAATAGTAGTGATAAATATCATATTACAATTAAGGATTATATGAACGAAGAAGATCCAGTAACAAAGTTGAATCTTGACATTGCTTCAGGAAATGTTCCGGATATAATAGACCTTGCAGTATGTAATGCAGATGAATATATTTCAAAAGGTCTTGTTGATGATCTGACATCATATATAGATGAGGATAAAGATATCAATGTTTCTGACTTTATTCCGTCGGTGTTGGGTGCAATAAAAAAAGATGGAAAAATATATTATATAGCTCCTAATTTTCTTGTTTCTACACTAGTAGGAAGTACATCTAATGTTGGGATGGAAAAGGGGTGGACATTTGAGGATTTTAAAAAAGTGATAAAGGAAAGTCCTGAAGGAGTAAGACCTTTTCTGTCGGATAACAGAATAGATGTTTTTGCAAGTCTTATTGATGCGGGAGAAAGTGATTATATAGATTGGAAAGCTGGCAAGTGTACATTTGATAGTGATGATTATAGGGATATTCTTTACTTATCTAAAACGTTAGGGGTAGATGAAGAGTATGATTATGAAGATGTGGATGAAAGTGAAATAATGGAAGGCAGAGTTCTATTTCAGACTGGTTTCGTTGACATGAGTGGTATACAACTTTGTGATTTGTTGTATGATGGAAAATACAATTGTGTTGGTTATCCAAATAAAGAAAAAAATGGTTCATTTTTCTTTTTTCCTGTACAAGTAGGTATATATTCAAAATCTGAAAATAAAGAAGGTGCTTGGGAATTCTTACGTACATTACTTTCTAAGGAATATCAAGGGCTTACTATGTCAGATAATAATATGCCGACAAGACAAGATTGTTTTGATTTAATGTTGGAAGGTGCAATGGCAGAAAAGAGTTATGTGAATGAGTTGGGAAAGGAGATTGCTCCAAGAGACTATGAAGTTCCTGTTGGCAATAAAACTATTAAATTAGGTCCAATCACACAGGAACAGGCAGATATGTACAGCAAATTGATTAACAAGACATCTAAAGTTGGATATTTTGATGATGCAGTAACAGATATTTTGCTTGAGGAAGCACAAGATTATTTTAGTGGCAAAAACAATCTTGATAAGGCTGTGGCAAATACTCAAAATAGAGTTAATATATATATAAATGAAAAAAAATGATGGTGGAGAATTAACAATGTCAAAATATCCATTTACGCAACAACATGAAGAAAAAGATTGTGGTGCTGCCTGCCTTTCCATGATAAGCGAATACTATGGACTGAAACTTCCGTATGCGCGTTTTAGAGAATGGATCAAGGTGGATGAGCAGGGAGCAAATATATACGGTATAGTTACTGGTGCTAAAAAGGCTAGCTTTAATGCAGATGCCTTGGAAGGCACAGGTGAAGAACTGTTAGAAGGAATCGAAACCGGAGAAATCCGGTTTCCTTTTATTGCACGAATACTAACTGAAGATTTGTTTGAGCATTTCATAGTTGTCTATGGGATGAAAAAAGACAAGGTTATTGTAGGAAATCCGGGAAAAAGCAGAATTACAAAAATTACAATTGATGAATTCTTAAAACAATGGCTTGGAGATGTTATTATATTTGAACCTTCCGATTCTTTTATGCCTAGAAATGAAAGGAAGGGAACATTTACAAAGTATTTTACATACATATTGTCGCAGAAAAAGGTATTATGGTTTGTGTTTCTGATATCAATTATTATAGCGCTGATCAATATTTCAGGTTCTGTCATTTTCGAGTATATTCTTACAGATTCCTTCAAAGAAGAGTCGATTGATGATAAGAGTGACGGATTAAGAAAAGATGAGTTGGTTGAATCAGGTAATGTTCTTGTTACAAAAGATATGAGTGGCAACATGAGTGCAAAGATTATTGAAAAAGTATCAATGGTATTTGATAACATGGCCGCAGTGTGTATCACGATACTGTTGATGTATCTGCTTAGATGCCTTTTGGAGATATTGAGGGGATATTCACTTGCTGTAATGACTAAGAAGATGGATGTTCCTATCACGTTAGAATATTATGATCATATGATGGAACTGCCTATGGAATTTCATGAAACGAGAAAAACAGGAGAGTTGATGTCTCGTTTCTATGATATTTCCAAGATAAGAGATGCGGTATCATCGACAACGTTAACACTTATGTTAGATACCATAATGGCATTAGCGTGTGGTGCATTGCTTTGTTATATGAATGTGATATTGTTTCTTATAACACTTGCTATAATGCTTTCATATATGGTTATTATTCTTTTATTCAGAAATCCTATAAAATCAGTTAATTACAGATTGATGGAAGAAGAAGCAAAAGTTACTTCATATCTTAAAGAGTCAATTGACGGAATTGGTATGATCAAATCATATCAAAGTGAGAACAGTGTTAAAGATAAATTAAAGAACTTATATGTAACTTTAATGAACTCAGGGGTCAAAGGCTCTTTGATCTATCAGGTACAGGATTCATTGGTATCTTTGTTCGCATCTGCAGGTATTGTGGTTCTTCTTTGGGTAGGTGCATATTTGTGTGTTCAGGATGTAATAAAAATAGCAGACCTGTTTGTGTTTTACTACCTGCTATCGTATTTCCTGTCACCGGTCTCTAACCTTATTAATCTTCAGCCGGAATTACAAACAGCGATGGTAGCTGCTGAGAGATTAAATGATGTCGTTTGCGCAGACAAAGAAGAGATGAATGAGGATAAAGAAGATATAAAGAATTTACATACAGATATTGTAATAGAAAATGTAGATTTTAGATATGGAAATCGTAACTTAGTTTTGAATGACGTTAATATGGTATTTCCAAAGGAAAGGAAAATAGCAATTGTTGGAGAGAGTGGATGCGGTAAGACGACACTGGCGAAACTGCTAATGGGTTTTTATCATTCGGAAAAAGGAAGAATACTTATAGATGGAAAGGATTTATCAGAGTATTCGTTGACATCACTTCGTGAACATATAGCATATATTTCACAGGATATTTTTCTGTTTTCGGACACCATTTATAATAATCTTCGAGTAGGTGATGAGCATATAACAGACGAGATGATACGTGAAATGTGCGAGAAAATTGGTGTTAATAGTTTTATTGAACAATTGCCTATGGGATACGAAACAAGACTGGAGGAAAATGGTAATAATCTTTCGGGAGGACAGAAACAACGTCTTGCAATCGTTCGGGCTTTGCTTAGAAAACCTGACGTGTTAATTATGGATGAAGCAACAAGTAATCTAGACACAGTGACGGAGAATCAGATCAAGAAGATAATAGATGATTGTTCTGGAAATATGACGCTGATCATGATAGCACACAGATTACAGACTATAAAGAGCTGTGATGTAATCTATGTAATGGATAAGGGAAAAGTAATAGAGTATGGCTCACACCAAGACCTTATGGATATAGATGGTCAATATAAAAGATTGGTGCAGGCGATGTAAAGGCAAAAGGTACTTTTGACCCCCATATCATAATATGGATTATGGAAAGATGCCGTCAAGTTATGCTTGGCGGATTTTTAGTATTAAACTGATTGCCGAATGTTGGGTTAAGTGACCGTTCGTTGGGTTAGATGACCGTTCGTTGGGTTAGATGACCGTTCGTTGGGTTAAAATGACCGTTCGCGGTGAAATATAACCGTTCGCGGTTGTGGCTCGACAAATTAAGGTTTGAGTACGAAACTCTTATACATGATATTGATAATTAGAACAACACAATTTTTACACATTTATATAAAAAATTATATATTTATGAAGATCAATTTCAAATCATCGGATGGTGATTGTGAGTATGTTGTTCCGGTAATAAAGATCCCGGAATTATCTACAGAAGAAATGGTAAAACGGAATATGATCATATTAATTCCGCTCCAGTTGATGAAACTTCGCTACTGGGTTGACAAAAAGCCCGGAAGAATTGAAAAAGTTTATTGAATGTGATATTATAGGTAGCATCAATAAGAACTTGGAACTAGGCAATATCACAGATACGGATGCATCGAGACTTAAGAGATATACACTTATGCTTAGAGATTATCTGTGTGAGCATATAGAAGCTGATGGACTGGAGGTGCTAAAAGGTATGATGGATCACTCATTTATGACAGATGTTGATATAATCTGTGAAAAGTACGAAGAAGCACAACAGAAGCTTGAGGAATCTCAGCAATAGCTTGATGAGCTACAAAAAAGCAACAATTCTTTACAGAAAGACAATGATGAATTATTAAAAATAGTTAAAGCTTACGAAGAACAGTACGGAAGCTTATAATGTGAAATGGAGGATAACCCGAACATAAAAGTTCGGGTTATCCGTTTTTAATATGTTGGTAAATATATATTTAACAAATCGTTAAGGAAAGAATCGAAGGTGGTGCAAACGAAAAAGCAGCCTTGAACTCTTCGATAACTGCCCTTTCGTTTGCATCAATTTCGATTTTTCC
>CADBCZ010000085.1 GCA_902793335.1 uncultured Lachnospiraceae bacterium | reverse complement strand
CTTCTAAACAATCATGGTCTACTTGTCACGCCCGTCTACCGACGGGCTTATTTTAACTCAAAAGTTCTCCGCAGGAGAACTTTCCTATAAAGTAAAAAATGCGTGAGAAGAAAATCAATTCTTCTCACGCATCTTAATGCCTTTACTTTTTCCATCTTAATATTATCACTATTCTTTTCCCGCGTATATGTCCAATGTCGGACTAGACGAGACAAAACAAGTCAAAACGAGACAAAATGAGACAGGATATTAAAATGCTGATTATTGCAACCCTTTTGCAACCAGACAATTTAAAAATCCAGTATTTATGCCCGTTTCCGTCGATAATACATTATTCCATCTCCTCTTTGCCAAGTTGTTATGAGGTGTTTTTCGTTGGTTTTGATGGTAGAAACCAGGGAGTTTTGTCTGATTTCTACCTGTTGCGTGGATTTTTAGGGGATTGTATTGTCATTTTGTTGTCACATACTTATATATCTCTTTTTGAAATCATGCTAAAAATCTATCTATAACATACTTTGAAACAATACTCACATCATTGAGGCGGTATCTCACTTGACGAATTCTATTTTGCAATTCCTCAACAGTTTCAAAATCATCACCTATAACACCTATAATCAGCTCTATGTCTCCCTCATAAATTCCCATATCTTTTAACATTTTTCTTGCTGGCGAATTAATATAGTACAGCAATTCAATATTTCTCATTAGTTTCTCATTCACCACATCAATTAGCCTCTGTTCTACTCGCTCACATTTCATAAAGAACAAAACAACTTGAATTCTCTTATAAAAATCAAATTCTATGTAGCTATTCTTCAAACTAATTGCACTCTTTATTACATAATTAATATCTTCATGCGTATACCAATTCATTGCATCATTTACAACCGTTCTTATATTTAATCTTGGGATTGTTTTATAGGTCAGTTTATTAATCAGAAAGGTCTGCAACTTCATCTTGTATGGTTTATCATTTACAATTTTATAAAGTTCTCTGATTATCCCCAACTTACTTATAGAATCATTTCTATTCTGCTTGTCAAGTTCAGCAAGCAAACTTTGCTTGTTTTTACAATACTTTGAATAAAGTTTCAACACAGTTGAAAATCTACACTTAGACCCTATTTCTTCTTTGTATGTATCGTAATCTATGTGCAATAGAGTTAGAAACTCAACAAAATTTTCATGCTTAGCATAATTTCCATTATTAATATCTATGTCTATACTATCCGTTGTCAGCTCAAATTCAATAGACTTTAATGCCTCACCTTTTACATAGTTTCTGTCTTCCGGGCCTTTTATATAATACGCCTTTCCCAAATAATGTTGAAAAAGTCTTCCTGTCCTTCCAACTAAATTATAAAAATCAAATGCATCAAACGCATTTCCAGAGCCCCTCGCAGGCTTTGTAATGATAATATTTTTAGCTGTTGTGTTTACCCCCTCTAACAAAGTTGCCGTACACAGCATTCTATAATAAAATTTTTCATTGGTGTTATTAAAAAGGTCAAGTTCCAACATTCTAATACCTAATGGCAATTGTCCGTGATGAACTAAATAACCATTTTCCATAGCCCTTAAGACTGACCACTTTTCATGTATCTCATGTTTCGCCCATACAATAAACTCACTTAAAATCGGATTAACATCTAATTCTTGTTCTTCTCCTTCCTCCATCTCATCTATATACTTATTCAATTCCATAACCGTCGGAAAATATACTAATGTATTTCCTTCTAATTCTTTTAGAACACTTTTTGCCTTGTTCAATCTATCATTATCGTCTATTATCGGAATCTCAACCACTTCATTGACTACAGGTGAATAATTTGTTCCGTAAAAAAACGGCTTATCATCTAGTTTATCCAAATTATTCACACCTTTAATAAATGGTGCCAACAATACATATTTTTTACTAATTGATACCAAATTATAGTATGCCAAATTTAAAATCAGCACTCTATCATCCTTGTCGTCTTTTTGCAATTTGTACACTTCATCTATTACTAAGAAATCTATATTTTTAATAATTTCATGTATATTTTCATTTATAACACGATCATGTGTTACCAAAAACAAATTGTATTCTTCTAAATTATATTCCTTATCTTCGTCAATTGACAGATACACTTTGTATTGTTTAAAAATGTTTCTATACTGATTTATAATTTTCCTTTTATACTCGTCAATTAATGCCAATGTAGGAACTACCAATACAACATTTTTAGGTCTAAATCTCGCAATATACTCAAAAATCACAAATGTTTTTCCAAAACTCGTAGGGGCACTGAAAATCAAACCTCTGTTTTCCTCAATTTTTTCAAGTACATTTATTTGCTCCGGATGCAAAGAAATTCTTTCGTCCAACTCACTTATTGAAAACCCATTATAAATAGCTGAATTTAACGAAAAAACACTTGAATACATTGTTAAGCCTAATGCATAAATAGCTTCCGCATTTTTTTCAATATATTGTGTTTTATTTTCCGTATTATTAATTTCCTTTATAATCTGGTCTCTATATACTTGAATATCAGCAATTTCCGGAAACCTTGTTTTTGTATTCATCCTGCTTTTTCACCGCCTTTGTTATCGCACATTCTATGAACTTATTTTTATCGATTACTGGTAACGAAATAAAAATATATACAACTTCAACCCCAAAATATGTACTTCTTTTTATTTTTTTATGCAACTTACTAATATACTCTTCTGGTTTTACATTATTGATATCCATATTTCCATGAGCAATAAAAATTGGAACACCAATTTTTTTAATCCCAGATACATTAATAAATTCTCTAAAAGATATACATATTTGCTTTGCATCACCAAAAATTTTCTCAAAATCAGATGATAGTCTGAACGCCTCATCATCGGACAATACAATTCTATATTCTTCATCTATTTGTTCTTCATACTTTTCAAGAGAACGATTTATCAAAGTTATCCCATTGTCGAGTGTTTTACAAAACTTTGATTCTCCAAAATACAATATTCTCTTTGCTACATCCAAAAACAATGTGTCAATACCAAAGACACTCATATTTCGATCCGTTGTGCAACGAAATTTTGGCAATACACAATCTAACCCAAAATAGTTATTCAACAACAAGTGAAAAGTATATTCCCCTATCTTGCCCACTTTATCATTTTGAACTTTCAAATTTCCTGCGTCATCAACAAGTGTATATTCCTGCCCTAATATATCTTTCAATTCATCAGTAACATCATCCACTTCCAATGTCTCAAGTTCAGTATTTAAAAACATGCTTATATTATTATACAATTTAGCATATTGTTTTTGTGTTCCACTAAATCCAATTTTATTATTACGCTTAGCGTAATTAAGCAGGTTTTCCTCTTTGAAAATATACTCAACTAACCCGTCAATAAAAGAGTCATTATCCTTGAAATCTGCGTAAACAAACGAATGGCCCTCTGCTGAAAAATACACATCAAAACAATCGAATTTTCTTTTTTGAATAACTATCTCTTCTTTCATAATATCACCTACAACTTTTACACCTAGGTCTTATCAATTTTATGCCATCATCCTCTTCTTCTCTTCCACACTACGAATGACAACATATGACTCTTTTTCCTGTTCCAACTGTGCTTTTGCAAACTCTGCAATTGGTCCTGCAACCGCTAATGCAAGCCTTACCGGCACTGCATTGCCTATCTGCTTATACACCAAATCAAGTTTAGCATTATCATTTCTGTTGCTTGTTCCTCTGCTAAATTCATACCAATCCGGGAATGTCTGAATTCTTGCTATTTCTTTAGCAGACAGTCGCCTATTATTCTCTTCCCCATCACTGAATATATATTTATCCTTTCCTACATTTACCATAGGCTCTCCAGCAGGATGAATCGGTGCCTGTCTTCCGGATGCCTGAATCGTAAAGCTTGGCTGTGACCAAAGTTTTTTACGATTACGGGACATAAAAATGGTAGAATAAGAACCTGTAAAATAATCTCCCGGATCATCTTCCAAATCACCAATCGCATCACGAAGTGTAACTACCTCTTTTAAGCCTTCAACACCATATCCGTGTGTTGCCTCAGGATGTACATATTCAAAGTCAATATCATTTCTGACACCAACCAAAATCACTCGTTCTCTTATCTGTGGCACTCCATATTCTGCTGAATTAAGCAATTTATGATAAATTGTGTAGCCTGCTGCTGCAAAGTCCTGAATAATCTGCTTGAACACCTCTCCTTTTCCGAGTGTCATCATTCCTTTTACATTTTCAGCAACAAAAATCTTTGGTTTGCTCTGCATTAAGCAACGGATAAAGTGCAGATATAAAAAGTTTCTCTTATCATCCACTAATCTCGGTCCTGCCTCTGAAAAACCTGGACAAGGAAATCCCCCCAATACAATGTCAGCCTTTGGGAACTCCTTAATCTTTCTTATATCGCTCTTGTCCATGTAAATGTACTTACCTGCATTTTGAGCATAAGTTTCTCTTGCCTCGTCAAATATATCGTTTACATAAATTGTATTAAATACATTGTTATTGATATTCTCATCAAAAACCTTTTTATCAGCAAATGCTGCCTCCATTACATTTTCACCCATAACAGCTTTCAGCCCTGCCAATTCAAAACCCAAATCAAGTCCACCACACCCTGAAAAAAGAGAGAGCAGATTCCACTTATTCGAATCATATTTTAACTTATCAAAATCAATTTCTTCACTACAATCTGCAAATGCCTGTCTTTCCTCCTCAATCTTTGCATTAAGAAGTTCTTTTACCTCATCTACTGCGTAATCTGGAGCCGGCTTAAATTTACCTCTTCCACGCTCCTCTATAATAACTGCCATGTAATCACCTCTAAATTATTCTGTCTGTTCCGGCATTATCATCATCAATATCATCCGTTGTCTTAATATTCAACAACTTCATATACTGTAACAATCTGCCTGCCACTTCATTACCTTTAACCGTCAATGGTTTATCATATACCAATTTCGGAACCAATTTATTTTCCTCGGCATCCCAAAATACCTGAACAGATAATGGTCTGTCACCATCCCATTTTTCTGCAAATGTTCGATAGTTTAATGCCTTGCACGCAAAATAAATATCCCGATGCAGCTTAACATATTCCGTAATTGGTATCATTTTATCAATTACATCTTGTGCAGAATGAACATCCTCATCCATCAATATGTAATTTGCTATGCCACTGTCCTCAATAACCTGACCACATACCATAGCATTTCGTTTATCTTCTGACAAATTACTTCCTGCATATACATCTATTACCTGATCTTCCGTAAGTAACATCTTACCAGACAAATCTCCACTGTTTTTATTTAACAGTTCAAACTTCCATCCTAAAGTAATCGCACCTTTTTCAGTCCGTTTGTACTTATTTTTGTATATGAGCATTCTTTCCTCAAATCTGTCACGAATTGCAGTCGTCGACTGTTCAATAATACCTTCCCAATCTGTTCCAAACAACTGCTCTGCTCGTTCTGCACTCATTTTATTCTCAATAAAATCTGCATTTTCTTTCTTGTAAGATATTTTTATCTCTGTCTTGTCATGTTCAGACTTCGCCAATATGTATATATCTGTCTTTGGCTCTCCTTTATGGCAAGTGGGTTTTCCAGAAAAGGTTACTTTATACTTCTTATCCTGAAAAACAAACTCCGTTCCCTCCGTCATAAAAGCTAACATTCTTCTTTCTGCATCTCCAAAATCTCCCATAGCAAGCCTCCTAATACTGTTTTCTGCATATATCTTCTTTATCTATGTTTTCAAATGAATTAATCCTTGGTTCTCCAATGTCTGTTGCTGTATGCTTGATATAATCAAACAATTCCGGATAATTTTCCAAATAATAATACATTTGCGGACATACAAATCTTGTATTAAACTTCCGAAGTGTACCCAAATCAATTTCCTTTGTCATCTGAAATGATAATACAGGCATTGCATAGATGTGTCTGGAGATAAAATCATCTATTCTTTCACACACTTCCATATCATCCTTGTATTGTTCCTTCCATGTATTAATATCAATTCTACGACCTAAATGTATCCTGCCTACTATCATTTTCATAGGACTACTCACATACATATATGCCATTATCTCCTCATCTGGAAAGGTTCTTCTATATTCAAAAATTTTACTGCCATCTTTAATCCTGTTATACCATTCAGGCTTAAAGCTCAATAACATTGTCCGCATATGTTCTCCCATTTGCTATGTTCAGCTTCAAACAAGTCAGAAATTCTCATTCACTACCAGTTTCAGTTAAATTATAACATACTGACCTGTCCAAAAATCTGTACTTACAGCAACTTCTTATGTCAAAATCTGGTTTTGCAATCAATGAAAAATGTGCACAAAAACCCAAGATAATTTTAACACAACTACTCAGGTTTCTCCACTATGAATTTTTAACATTTCTGTGAACTTCGCTTTTATCGTTCTCTCCCCACATCCTTGACCTTCTCCCCAATCCACTCCATAAACTTCTCGAGCAGATTAATCCCGCCAATCACAAACTGTTTCATAAACTCATACGCCTTTTCCAGCTTTTCCTTGAGGCTACGGTTTTCCTCCCGCAATATCTGATTCTGATACCTCAGCTCTATCACCTGCTCCTTCAGATAATCATCTCCATCGACCGCACCAAGCAGTTCCTTCTTAAGCCTTTCCACCTCTTCTAGTTCAAATTCAGCCCGTTCAGTCTGTAATTTTGCAGTATCCGATATCATCATCCACTTGTCAGCCTCTTTTTGCGCCACCTCAATTTCCTTCTGTTTATCTGTGAGCTTATCTATATTCTCATAATATTCCAGCCGTAATTGTGAGTTCTTCAAGCGCAAATCCGTTGTTTCCGACTGTAATTTCTGGTTCTCGGATATGGTATCATCCAGCTTCTTTTGAGCCTCAGACTGTTCTTTTCTAAAACTGTCTTGCTTACTTTCAATTTCCTTCTCCAAAGAATCAATCCGTTCCTCTTTTAATTCCAGAACAACCTGTGCACCCTCTATCTCCTCCTCAAGTGCAGCCACTTCTTTTGCCCGCTCCTGCTTCTTATAATCCAGTACGGATAAATGCTTATTGTGTGTGTCTTTCTTTTTCCAATCAATTCCGTACCGGCTCATAATAAGAGCAATATCATCTTTCTCTGCCTCCGCCCACTGCTTCCATTCGGTATTCCCTTTTCCTTCACTTACAAATCCTCTGGTAGCAAGTGCCGCCTTAAGACTTGTCTTTGTCTCCAATCCTCTCTTGCAACCGGATACCCAAGGGATAAAATTAAGATGCAAATGTGGTGTTTCCTCATCCAGATGAATATAAGCACCAATCACATAAAGCTGTGGATTGCGAAGTTGGAACTTTTTCACATAATCCTTCAGCACCCATGTTGCAACCTCTGCAGAAGAACTTCCTACTCCGGTATCATCCCTATTGCCTATCTGAACAATAACCTCATAAAATAATTTTTCCTGCTTGCTTCGGGAAATCTTATCATAATAACTTTTAATCTGCCTGTCCTTGCGTTTCTGTTTTGCATTGTATTCCTTAAGCGCCTTATCAAACAGTTTATGATATGCCTGTTTAATATCCTCATGGATAAGTGTGATATTATTTGGAGTGCGGCTGGCGTCTACATTGTCAGCTATAAATCTTCTCGTGTTGTGTCCAATAGAACCTTCCCCATTCATAAAACTAATCGTTCTTTCCATTGTCAAAATCCTCCTCTTTTTGTATGTATACAGACACATCCTTCTTATCCGTAATGAGTGCCAGATACGGCACGAAACAGCAGTTTTCCCTGGGAAGGTTTTGTTACTTTTGTCAAAAGTAACGCAAAAGCACTTTCGACAGCTTCGCCATCAAAAATGCAGACCCGCAAGCGGGTTTTGCGCTCCTCGCCGGAGTGTCTATACGGCTCTCGTCGCTGGATAAAGCTCCCTTTTGGGAGCTTATGAGTCGCGTATACGCGACATACTATTTACCAGCCACAGCTCCGATACAGAACTCCACTTATCGCCTAATGAAAACAGTTCACTACATCATGCAGAACTACTTCCTCTGCTATCATTCTTGCCTGAGTCCTTAGCAGATACATTTCCACAAAAGAATTCGACTGCTTTGGTTTGTGTTTACGCAACCACTCATTTTCAATATCCTCCAGCAATTCATGAGCTACTTTATTTACCTCGGTTGCTTTGTCATGTAATTCGCCAAATCGCACCAGACTTCTGTACCGCTGCGGATATTCCTTCTGTATGTAATCCATCCATATACGACCATATTTCCCGACATCTGCACCTTTTTCCTCCCCACCTAATGTAATCAACGGATAAAAAATGCCGTCTTTTTCTATGTATTTCACACCTAATTTTTCAAATAGTGTTTCTTCGCTCATAGTAGTCACTTCCTTTTATACAAAAATATGTTATTCCTCATTTGGTACTGTAAGTTGTTTCATATCTGCCAATGTTCTCGGTTGTTCCTTGAAACCTTCCAATATTTCCTGCATGGAGCGGATGGGAGCAAGCAACTCCCCATCCATATCCGATGCCTTTTCTATCCTCTCAAGCTCACGCTCAATCCTTTGCAGGTTCTGCCGGAACTGTACCAACATCAACGGGTTACCTGTGGCAACCACCTTTTGATGAAGAACACTCTGGATTATATAATCCTGCTTGGTACGAAATCCGCTGAGCTTCACTCTATTATTCAGCTCCTCGTTTTCCTCCGGTGACATGCGGAATGCTATTGTCACATTCCGCCATCTGTTTTTATCGTCTCTATTCTTTTCTGACATTGACTAACGCCTCCCTTTCCGTTTCCAGTTGTGCTGCCATATCCGTCTGCACCGTTGGAAATAAATG
>CADBCZ010000084.1 GCA_902793335.1 uncultured Lachnospiraceae bacterium | reverse complement strand
CTTAGCCACTATGGCTTCCTTCATTTCTTTTGGATATCTGTTATAACCCATATTCATCACCTGTCCCTTTGGTAATTATCATACCAAAATGGGAGGTGGCTGACAACTACCCTAACTCAGAGGGTATAGCAATCTTCATATCCTGCAAAATAATCCGCAAATTCTTTTATACCTATAACTGCCATTCAAAGTCCTCCAACATTTCTCCCTGTATTCTTGGGTTATTGTCATACATCAACGAACAATACAACGAAATAACATCTACCATTTTTCCATCACTTAATTTCCGCAGATCATAATCCCATAACTCAACTTTATAAATATCACCAGGTTCAGCCCAACTTGGTTCATCTATTATTTTCATTTTATCTATGATAGGATCCTTTTTCCAACATGCATATGCCGGAACATCAGGTGGATTAATCATACTTATTTCTGACAAAGCATAGTCCGATGCGACGGGGTACCCATTAAGCTGCTCATTTTTCTTTACATATATAGTTTTATTAACCGGCGAAACAAACAACTGTTTAGCTTTATTAAATAAAGCTTCCGCGGAATCACTTCTTTCTACAAAAACGCTTCTTCCCTCTTTTATCTCAATAATATACTCTAAATCTAACAACTCCTTTGTCGCCCTTGTTACATAAACCGGAGTTATTTGAAGCATTTGAGCAAGTTCCGCTTTTGCATACCGTTTTCTGGGTAAATACATGAGTTTTATCAACAGAATTTGAGCATTAATGGATAATTTTGTTCTCGCATTACCTACAGTATTAGTGAACTTTCTAGTGAATAAAACCCCTAAAAACGGTAGAAAAATCTGTGTAGGAATCATCACAAATGGAATATGATGTTTTACATACGAATTTCTATAATTTTTATTCAAACTTTCAAACCAAAACGCAACATTCCCTCCCAAGGCAGCCTCATATAATCCAATCTCCTTTGAAAGTAACCTACTATCTTTGGGTTCACTCATTTTTACAAGATAAAAAACAATGTCAAAGGAACTTGCTATATATATATTCCTTCCTGACATTAAATATCTAGGCAATCCCATTTTCTTGTCATATGGCTGTATTTCTATTTCTAATCCAAATATTTTTTTATTTGTTTTTCTAATTCTCTCATCATAATTACATTTATTTCAAACCTTTCATTAAATATGTAACAGTTTACTTTTTTTGTAATAATATTATATTTTCTCTGTTTGTAAAGAGAATTAGTATTTTTTATGCATCGACTCGCCCCTTAATCTCCATGCTGTTAAGATACTCCTTTGCGGAACAGTTTAGTCAACTAAACTTATATCCCCTATACACCTCACAGCTCATCATACTTTGCAGCATTACCTTTTGCCTTTTCAACCGGATACTTTTTCTCATTTTGTTCCATTTTCATATTCACGATTTCATCAGCATCAATACCCAGCTTATCAAGCATATTCTGCGTATATACAATAACATCTGCCAATTCTTCCTTTACATGTTGCATATCATAATCATTACTCCACTGAAAACATTCCAGTAGTTCTGCTGCCTCAATCACTATGGATTTCGCCAGATTTTCAGGTGAATGAAATTGATCCCAATCTCTATCCTCTGTAAATTTTCTTATACGTTCTATCGTTTCCTGTTTCATCATTTACTCCATTTCGATATACTTTTTCAAATACTCTCTCAAACCATCATCACACACATAAATATATGTCCCTTTAATTCCTCTTGTCAGAAGCACATAATAAATGTTTTTGATATATTCTAGCAGTTCATCATATGACGCTGTTCTTTTTCCGTTACTATCATGATAATCATCTGGGCGGACAATTATCTCTCCTTTGATCTTATCATATCCAATGTCTTTTCCCAAGATAACAAATGCATAATTCAGATCATAACCTTGGATTGAATGAATACAGCCGACTTCATTTATTGCTCCAGGTGTATGAACCCAGCCTTCCGTACAATGATTCCACATCCGGCTGACGCCCTGTATTTCTATGTCCTTCAAGGATGAATCTTTTTTACTTATCCAAGGCCATGCATATCCTGCAACCATTCGAGTTAGTCCCTCTTTGGTCTCCTTACTGTACATATCCTTTTCAAACTTGCCAAAATCATCATACATTTTTAAATCATATCTATCCGATACAAATTTCTCTTTGCATTTACCATCAAGGATCATTTTCACAAAATCGATGTAATCATTTCCTCCCTTTACACGCATTTGCGTAAACAAAGTGTAGTATGTAATTGCACGGTTTTTCATTACATCTTCCATCTTCTTATCGAATCTGTCATAATCAATTCCTGACGGTCCCACCACCTGCATTGCATCATAGAATAGAACCGCACAATCCGACTGTTTAAGTATCCAGTCCAATTCGTCTGCATCCGTGGTAAGTCCCAGCTTTTCGCAGTTCTTCTTAAATGAACCCATGTAAGATATGTTTTTATATTGGTGTAATCTATGCGCCTCGTCTACCAGCAAAATGTCATATTTCTTTTTTGTAACGTCCGATGGTGAAATAACCTGTGATGGTGAAAGACCATACACGCTCTTAAAAATCGTTCTCATTGTTTTTCTTAATGATGTTTGCGGCACAACAAATGCTATATCCCTATCCACAAATTCTTCACTGTCCGCAAGGTACTTCATAAGATACACTGCAACAATTGTTTTTCCGCTTCCGGGCATACCATTTACAACTACTCGTTTTAGCGTGCCTTCATTTATCTTAGTAAGAATATCTTCTACTGCCTTTCGCTGGCAATCATTCAATTCCTTGTACGGTGAATATTTGAACAGGTCAGAATTTTCTATCTCCTCCAAAGAGTGTTTAACCAGCTTCTCCCTTTGAAGCTTTTTCCACAAATCTACAAATTTTTCATCATAGTTTTTCTTGTCATAATATTGTTTGTCAGCTATCCCCGAATTCTTATTGGTGACCTGAAACAATTCATCCGCAACAATATATTGGATTAGCTTTGATTCATAATCGAAGGTTACCGACTGGTTAAACAACTTCGAATATATAAAATGAACCTTGTCAAATATCTTCTTTTCCTCAGTTGAAGAATGTTGTATCATTCTTGTCCTGGCATGCGTCGATTCACCGATATATGCCTGTTTGCCGTTCTCGAGAATATACAACATCGGCCAGTTGTCCAAGTAATCTTCGTTACTGTATATATTCTTTTTGAAATCACCATCAATAATCTTAAACATAGCACCACCAACCTGTGTGTATTATATAAACTATGGATATAATTATAGCATTTATTGGTGAAAAAGGACAGTGTTTTGCATGAAAAATGTCTAGCTTCACATTTAATTGATCATTTTACCTGTCAAATCAAGTAATATCAAATTAAAATGAGTGTACTTGAATATATATCTTTTTTATATTAATAATTATCTTGTATTTTACAAGCGTAAGACATATAATACGAGCACAAGAACTAGACTTGTCATTTTACATAGGATAAAGAGAGGTGAACACAAATGAAACCATTATTAACCTCAGAAGAATTAATTGAACATATGAAATTGAAAGGTATTACTTTTAATATCATATCGGAAAACGAGGCAAAATCTTTTCTTAAAGATAACAATTATTATATGAAGCTTGCATCATATAGAGAAAACTACCCCAAATATTCTTCTGGTAATAAAGAAGGCCAATATATCAACTTAGATTTTGCCTACCTCAAAGAACTATCAACTATTGATATGCATCTTAGATATCACATCATAAAAATGTGTCTCGATATTGAGCATGCATTAAAAGTCTCATTAATGAAGCACATCGAGGATAATCCTGAAGAAGATGGTTATGAATTAATTCGAAAATTTATTGGTTATACTGACAAAAGGGGAAAAGCTCAAAACGAATATATTTTAAAGAAAATTCGCAATCATAATTCTAGCGACTACTGTCGTGATTTAATAGAAAAATATTATCCTTATTTTCCAGTATGGGTTTTTATTGAATTAATATCTTTTGGTGATTTATCATATTTAATTGCATTCTATGATAGCTTATATTCAGACTCAATAGCGAACAACAAATTTATGAATACTGTTCGTGATATTCGTAATGCTGCTGCACATAGCAACTGTCTGCTAAACAAACTTTTTGAACCGCTTAATCCGGGACAACAAATTGACTCCACTATTTCGACATATGTTAAATCCGTAAAATCCATATCACCGAATACTCGTGCAAAAAATCTTAATTATCGCGTTATTTACAACTTCATAATTCTTTTATATACTTACGATACTATTGTACCAGACGGAGAAGTTAAGAGACATCGTCACGAAGAACTTAAAGATTTATTTAATAATCGCATGTCAAAACACAAAGAATATTTTCATTCAAATAACAAAATTATTGGAGTATACAATTTTACGAAAAATATAGTTGACAATCTATCTTAATACTAGTATAATATTTCTCAGAATTGAAAATGGATTATCCATTTTGGAAGGAGCAACATAACCGAAAGGGGTTGTTGCTCTTGATTTTTTTGCGATATCACTGGTCAGTTGTTAACGCTCTTCTTCACCATCACATTCACCCATGGCTTGCCTGCATAATCCGGCCTGACATCCTCTGTCTCAAAACCTTCTATCAATTCAAATCCGGCATCTTTGGTAAATACATTTTCTATCTCTTCTAAATGGTAATCAGAAAAGAATCTTCCCAACCGTTCTTCTTCCTTATCACCATATTTGAAAGACGCATACATCACTCCACCAGGCTTCATTGCTTTGTAAAAATTAGATAGTACATCCGGCAATTCCTGTTTGGGTAAATGTAGCAACGATGCACACGCCCACACACCGTCAAACATTTCCTCATAAGCTATGTCCTGAAACTTGATGCATTCCACTTTTTGTCCTATATAATCCGCTGCAGCCCTACACATTTCTTCCGAACCGTCAATTGCACACACCTTAAAGCCATGTTCCATAAAATACAAACTGTCTCTCCCGCTGCCACAACCTACATCAAGAATATACGCTCCTGACTCCAACATCTTGATAAACTTATCCTGACAATAATGCATATCCGCATCCACCGTCCTACTGATAAAATCCTCAGCATTTTTATTATAGTAATCCAATGTCTTATTATTCATACCTTGTCACCATTTATTCATACTTCAAACTTACAAAACACATTTATCATCCTTCTCATACACCCAATTCCGAAATCCGCAATTCTTGGCAGATAAATATACAGGACGAACCACCTCTTCCAGAACATTAGCAAATTCATTCTGTTCAAACCCCGGTCTGTAAACTCTACCCCTGATCTCCATACTGTTAAGATGCTCCTTAGCACACTTCTCAAATGCATCATGTACTTTGTCATACTTATTCATCATTTGATATGACAGATATTCCAGCCCACAAAGTTTTGGAAAATACACATCCCAATCCGGCAGATTATTACTCTTACTGCTGTTAATACTCTTAGTTGTCGGATGAAGATTCCAGAACTCATCATGTGCCACATATGACCATGGCACAAAATGATCAATTGAAATATCATTTACCGTAATGACTTCATCATTGTATATTTCGTGTATAGGCTCTATCGAGCTAACCAGTTTCCAATACTTCTGTACCTTTTCAAGCTTGCGTTCAATCGGCGGCTTTAACTTATCAGCTATACCCGGCACACTTGGATTTCTCCGTTGCAAATACATAATCATATTGTATTGCAGCCAGCCCTTGATAATCTCCTGATTCTTGTGAATATAATGCTCCCACTCCGGTTGGATTGTGATTGTCGTATTCATTCCGGCTGCATTTGAAAAATAATACAACATTCTGTACTGACTGTATTGCTCATTTATCTTCTCTATCAGCTTGCTTTCAGAGACATTCCACTCATCACCTCGCATATCCACCATAAATGGCGCCTGCAAACGATACGGAACATTCTTGGTCAAGGTTCTTTTTTGATTCTTAACTTCTTTGTCTGTGCAATTCTTGAGATAATCGATGACAACTTCCTTTTTCTCGGACGGCTTCATGTTGCTGATACTGCTGATGTAATGCACCAATCGCTCCAGCGTATCCTTGGGTCCGAGATTAAGATGATACTCTGTCACCATGTACCACGCATCCGCAATCATTTCATCTATCAGTTCTTCGTATGTAATTGTATTCTTGCCCTCCAACACCTTGGTAACGATTGCCTGAAACCAAAAGAACTTGTAACATTCACTTGTATTGTCAAACAATCGGCTCAAGTATTGGACTTCTAATTCTTCTGATTGCGGTAAGTGCATACCCTTCTCCTCTACAAAGTAACTTTTCCATTATTTAACTGCTTCTTAATATCCGTTGCCACTTAAAAATTAATAATGTAATTATAACATTTATTTGACAAAAAAGACAGCATTTTCCAAATGAAAAAAGGCCTCTGAAGAGACCTCTTTATCAACTCAAATCCGCCATCCTTTATAAGTACATTTTCTATCTCCTCCAAATGGTAATCAGAGCATAACATTCCTCATCATTTTTTTGTAGTAATCCAATGTCTTATCATTCATACTTCCCCATATTCTCCTGCATCAATTCCACAAATCTATCCTTCACACTCTTCGGACTTTCGATTACAACCTTGCCCCTAAGCGCTAAGATCCATCCAAGGAATTGATCGCTGACTGCCACTTCAACTCTGGCTTTGAATTCACCATTCTTCAATTTCTGAATCTGAATATCTCTGCCAAATTGATCTATGATCACATTCGCCATTTCATTTTTGCAGCGAAGTGTAACCTTTATCTCTTCTCCATCAAACATCCGGAAGCGCATTCGACTGTAGCTATCTTTATCTTTCGTCTTATACCTTGTTGATCCCTGTCGCTTATCTTTTATCTCTTCCGTATGGATCATTTTATCAACTCTGTAATGACGAAAATCATCCGCAGTGCTATCGAAGCCGACAAGATAATAATTCTCATTTACCAACCTCCCATTTGGAAACCGTTTGGCGGGAAACGTTCAAACGATTTGCGAGTTCTTCCTGTGAAAGACCCTTTTGTTTACGAAGTTCATAAAGTTTATTATTGAATTCCATTATTATCACTCCTGACTTTCCATATTCTTCACCTTTCAGCGCGACACTTCCGATAATATCATTTCCATTTATCAGAATATAAACATCTTTCAATCCGGAATCGAAGAATGAATCATTCTGGATATAATCATAAGGCTTTATATTCAATGTTTCCCGCATCTCATGATAACACTCAGTCTAAACTCCACTTATTCCAAGTACCGATTTAATTCTGTCTATATTTTTAAAGCACAGTATTTCAAACACTTGTGCCATCCAGTTATCGTATAGCCCAATATCACTTATAAGATCCTCGAAGCTCTCAATCCTTTTTCCTGTATTCTATTATGTATCCGCACTCTATAAGATCCTGCATTGCTTTTGAAAATGTCTCAAAAAAAGTGCGTTATAAGCATCTATACTCATAACGCACCTTTTTGAGACATTACTTATCTTACGCAGTTTTATCATCTTTTTTAAAACCAATAAATTGTTCCACCAATCATCTCATCAAACTACGATTTTTATTCAGTAATCTCAACATATTCCTTAGGATTAAAATTTGTTTGCATAGTCCATGTTGTTCCAACACAATTTGTAACTCGAAATACAGTAAGCAAATTATCTATTCCCATATCTTTCCACGCCTGAAGAAATTTACGTGTTGGATGAGCAAAAATTTCCTCCCTGAGTTCCGGATCATCATCTACATGTGCGACACCGGTTACTCGCAACTGAGTATCAGGACTATTAAAACATATCTCAACATTTGGATTCTTCATCAACTGCTTGTAAAGATCTTTTGTATTTGCTGTATGAAATACTATTCCATTTTCATCTGCTTTAAAAAGCAAAATGGCCCTAACTCTAGGTTTATCATCCTCAACAGTAGCAACCTGCATTACAGGATTTGCATTCATAAAAGCAATCATTTCTTCTTTTGTCATAATATAATCCTCCTTTTTGATTTTTGCATATTATAACAAAATAATTTTTTTAAGGCTTTACGAATCCTGCATAGTATTTATAGAATCCTGCAATTAATATGCTTTTTTGAAATAGTTTTATCTATACATAATGCTTCATATATTCGGTTGGTGTCATCCCAATCTTAGATGTGAAATATTGTGAAAAATAAGATAAACTGGAGAAACCGCATGATTCTGCAACGTCCGTCAACGATACATTTTTTCTCCTCATCATATTTTGCGCCTTCTGAAGTCTCACTTCCAAAAGATAATCTATCGGCGATACTCCCATTTCTGATTTAAACTTATGAGACAAACTTGAAGAAGATATGTACGTTAATCCGGCAAGCAGCTCCACTGTTATTTTCTCGGAATAGTGTTGTTCTATATAATGCTGAGCCCTTGCCACCGAATAATCTGAAGAAATTGCTCTCATATCAACCGACTCTCCAAGAATGCTTCTTATAATCCAATGTCCGATAAGAGTTGTATGCGCCCCTATTGTTACTTCCGAATTAGGCATAGACTTAGATGACTCAAAAGCAAACATATTCAGATATTTAAGTATATCACTACATACCTCGACATAAGTATTCTCATAATGAGGAATCCCTTTTTCCGCCTCATCATACATAGTGAAAATATTTTCGAAAAAATCTTTCTTAATCAAAACGATATAATAATCATTTGACAATTCTTCCCGAAGCTTTGTATGCGGTGAACATATTATAGATACATAATAATTTCTTTTCTTAGCCTTTAGTTTGAAATCTATCACTATCCTATAATCGTCTGATGTACCGTTAAATACTTCTGTATCCTGGCTCACTTTAGATATTGGTATCAAAAGGCTCATATTCGGTTGTATGAATGCATCAAACTCTTTCATCATCTGTTATTCCTACTTCTCTATTCGTCTACGTTTACCTTAAACATCTCGATAACCTTTTTGGTATATCGTCAAAAAACAGCGGCTCACAATCACATTCCAGCATAAAAAAAGCTCTTGGATCATTTATGTATTTTTCTTTATTTTCTCTAAACTCCTGAATACTTTGTTCCATCCATTCCATCACTCCCATAGAATGAATATCTTTCCATTTCTTAGGAAATTTAACATCCAGAATACTTTCTACTTGATCTAATTTAATAATAAACACCTCATCCCTTACTACATTATGCTGAAATATAACTTACCATCGCATTATCTTGATAAACAGGAATTGAACAAAATCGCTGCGCGATGGCCTGCCAAGGCTGTGGCGCAGTTTTACTTTATCTAAAAAAGCAGTGGAAACATCTTCCTTTATTCGGTATAGT
>CADBCZ010000083.1 GCA_902793335.1 uncultured Lachnospiraceae bacterium | reverse complement strand
AACCAGCACTAATTATAACACAGGAGGTTTTTGCTTGAAGCTAAAGCTATTTGGGAACACACCTGCATAGCAGGTGGTTTATTTTTCTTGCTGATACAACAAAAACACTGAACAAGTCGTACCTTAAGTACATTGTTCAGTGTTTTTCTTATTTTTATATAATTATTTACTGTATTATATTATAATATTAAAGTTATCAGTACTCTTTGTCACTATCATTACTTTATCAAGAAGAAATATAACAAAACAAGAATACCCAGCGCTATACGATACCAGCCAAATGCCTTGAAATCATGCTTCTTAATATATCCCATGAGAAACTTTATCGCAAACACAGAAACACCGAAGGCAACAACCATTCCCACCAGAAGAACCGAAAGTTCTGTACCTGTAAATGATAATCCAAACTTCTTAAGCTTTACAAGACTGGCACCAAACATTACCGGAATAGCTAAGAAGAATGTGAATTCCGCAGCTATCTCTCTCGATGTTCCAATCAGGATTCCTCCTATTATAGTTGAGCCGGAACGCGATGTTCCAGGTATTAACGAAAGCACCTGAAAAAGTCCGATCAGTATTGCATCTTTAAAGCTCAAGGTTTCCAGGTTTTTTACCCTTGGCTTTCTCTTTTTATTGTAATTCTCAATCAATATGAATATAATACCATAGACAATGAGTGCAATGGCAACGACCGTGGCATTGTAAAAATGCTCATCAATCCAGTCATCAAGAGTCAAACCCAACACAGCCGCAGGTATACATGCCACCACAATTTTAAGCCATAGAACTATCTTATCCATATGACAGTAATTGTCACAGAATTTTTGGAACCGAAGAATCATTCCACCCTCAGCCTTATGTATGAACCAGCTCTCTTTAGGAGCATTTTTCTTCGTATGAAAAGGCCACAATTTATCCCAGAATATCACAACAACTGCAAGAATTGCTCCAAGCTGTATAACCACATCAAACATCTCCATAAAAGCATCACTCTGCTCAAGATGTACGAATTCATTGACAAGTATCAGATGTCCTGTACTGCTTATCGGAAGCCATTCTGTAATTCCTTCAACAATTCCTAATAGTATTACCTTCAACCATTCTATAAGTACCATCTTTGAATCCTCTCAATATTATACAAAATTATCTTTGTCATCGTACCACACATACATTAACTTTGCAAATACGACAACATTTCATAATTATATTCTCTCATTTCTTTTTAACTCTGGCAAACTTTTTCAGCATTGGATCTGTCAGTAGCCAAAGAAAAACAAATGTTGCCACTGCATGAATACAGTCTATCGGAAATCCCGGAATGTAACTTGCAAGAAGCATTTTAGCTGTGACATTCTCCTGATACATCAGTATCGATGCCGGATTCATAATTCCACCATATATAATAAGAACTGCCAATGCTCCGAAAACACTTATTGCCATCGTTCTTTTCTTATTGTTACGAAAGAAAAGTCCGCCAAGGAAACCCAACAACCCCATTGTAAACATCTGCCACGGTGTCCATGGGCCCTGACCAAAGAAGATATCGGAAACCAGCATGGAAAGAGCTCCCACAACAAAACCTGCCACGCTTCCCAGCCCAACTCCTGAAATAATAGTAAGTGCGGCCATCGGCTTGACTGCCGGAACCATATAAAACATAGCTCTTGAAAGAGCTGTTATAGCACTCATCACAGCGATAGTCATTATATCTCTCATTTGAGGACGTCTTTCCTCAAAACTTAGGAAAAATGCAGTCACCGCTTCCACTATCAGCATCAGGGAGATAAAATAATATTTCCTCTGGTGCAGAAGTGCATACCCCACATATATGGTAAATGGCATCACCGCCAGCAATAGCAACGGTGGTAATATATTTCTTATACTTCTATGAGCCTTTTCTTTACCAATATCTGAGTCTATAGAACAATCTTCATCCACATCTTTGATACCGCACTCTCCATTTGAGTTGTCATCATCGTCAACATCATCATCCCAATCATCGTCAGCAACCGCCTGTTCTTCAACGTTTAGGAGATCGTACACATCATCAATCGTTACAGCATCACATATTCCCCTGGTCATTCTTCTAACGGCAGTAGTGTAAAATGCATTTTGAAGGAAAAATGTCCGCTTGTCACTCAACGAAACTATATGTCCATCGAAAAACATTCCGCAATAATCAGCATACTTTGCACAAAATTCCACATCATGACTGACAAGAAGAATAGTCTTTCCTCTTTCTTTAAGTTCCGTCAACAGTTCTCCCAGCTTCTCTTTAAAGGCATAGTCCATTCCCTTGCCGGGTTCATCAAGTAGAATAACATCTTTATCCATCATTATAATTTTGACCAAGGCTAATTTTTCCATCTGCCCACCCGAGAGGTCAAACGGATGTCTGTCCATATAATCTGACAGACCAAAATAATCAACAAGCCGGGATACCTTCTCTTCATCGAGCTTATACGCTTCTTCAAGTTCTTCTCTCACTGTTTCGGCAAAAAACATAGCCTGTGGATTCTGTGGGAGCAGAGATGTCGAATTATTTCCCAGCCTGACCTTACCAAGATAGGGAACGAGATTACCATTGATAACATGCAGCAATGTTGATTTACCTGCACCGTTACCACCCAGAATAGCCGTTATTCTTCCTTTTTGAACCAGAAGGTCACAGGCTTTCAATACATCCGTCCCTTTTTTCCTGTACCTGAACCACACCTCATCAACTGTGACCGCAATGTCTTTTTTTATCTTTTTTTCTTTTTTGAGTTTCTCTTTTCCGGCAGTAATACCTTCGCTAACATCTTCCTCACAAATATCAATAACACTTCTCAAATACTTTCTGCCATCATTTACCGAGAGGGGCATATCACCCTCACCTTTAACAGTACAATATATTCGCGAAGCAACAGGCATAGACCTGTATAGTGAAAGATTCTTCTCATGCAGGAATCTGCACACCTGCTTTGCCGGTCCCGTAATAAGATTTCTTCCACCCCGAAGAACCATGACCTTATCTGCCATCGGAAGAATATCCTCCAGTCTGTGTTCCGTTACGATTATTGTTGTACCCAGTTCCTCGTGAATCTTTTTTATCATGTGGAAAAATTCCGCCGATGAATTAGGATCAAGCTGACTTGTCGGCTCATCAAGTATTAATATCTCCGGCTCCATTATCATAACAGAAGCAAGATTCACTATCTGTTTGAGTCCGCCCGAAAGTTCCGAAATCTTCTCGTGATATATTTTTTCCAATCCAAAGAAGGAGGTTATTTCTGCCACCCGCTGTTGCATATACGCCTGTTCACAGCCCATACTTTCAAGACCAAATGCAAGCTCATGCCACACCTTATCTGTAACTAAAGACTCATCAACCTGTTGTCCAACAAATCCGATATTAAATGCAGCTTCCTTCTCAGACAGCTTTTCAATCGGCTGTCCTAAAATTTCTATCTGTCTTGAGGCATTGACTCTTCCAATCGGTATTTGTGACGGTTTTAAATGTCTAAGCAGCGTCGTCTTTCCGCATCCCGACTCCCCGATGACCAGCATTATCTCTCCACGTTCAACGTCAAAAGAGACCCGGTCAAGAGCCGGGTCATCATACCCGCTATATGAAAATGTAAGATTTCTAACCTCTACTGCCTTCATGTCATATCTCCGATTATCTTAATCCGTTTTATTATTCAATGTCATCTGCCATAACATTAACTTCTTTAATATTACGCACCGATTCTCCAACCACAGGGAACATGCACAACAAGACATATACCACATATACACTAAGTGAATATATATCAAACCCTGCGCCCATTGTCACAGGATAATAATTCCATTCTATAGCTCCTCTTACACTTCCCGTTATCACATAAACACCTGCAATTATCATGAAGGCAAGCATCCCGGCATCTCTTTTGGTAAATCTGAATATAGTGTATCTTGTACGTCCCGACAGTCCGTATCCTCTACCCTTCATGCTCTTTCCCATCTCACAGGCGTCCTCCAACATCCATGTTATCAATATTGATATATTCTGAATATGGTGTCTTATCGAACGACTTTCTTCAATGTTTCTGCACATCGTTATCTCTTTATATTTTCTCTTAACCTTTGGTATGAAACCCAATATCATTGAAAGCAAAAGTCCAAGTATCGGAAATAATCCACCAAGCAAATACACAATCTTATCTGTAGTCAATATTTCACTTGCAATCCTAAACCAAAGAAGACTTGAGCCTAACATGAATCCTGCACCTATTCCGAAAAGAATCGATTCGAGTGTGAGCATATTACCACCGGGCAACTCCATCAGCTCTGTCACTCCCTGATGTGAAAATGTCGGATTGATTATCGCTGTAAGCAACATTAATATACCAACGCCCAAAAATCCCTTCAAAGATTTCCTGTATCCAAAAAGCAATACCGTGTACCCTGCAGCACCTATTATGCTTATCAAAAGGCATATCGGATGAAGGAACATCATACTACACCCGATCACAAGGCCGAAATATATTATATTTACTATCGGATGATACTGCTCCATTGTTATTCTCCATATTCCTTCCACCTATTGCCGGTGTACTATAACCATTATATTCGTTACAAATCAATACACGCATTATCACGCTCTAACCCGCGCTCATCATTTAGTCTCAACATATCCACCCACATCCTTACCAAAATTGCAGGTGTATACCCATTTAATATTATCTCCATCTTTAATCTTACAGCCCGAACAGCCCACTCCGGGATACTCATCATTTACACTGTACAACCACCCTGACAGATTACCTGCATCAAACTGATAAAGATTACCTATACCTTCTATGTAACAGGTTTTATATGCCGGAGTGTAATTATATTCCAAATGTATCTTATTATCTCTTGCAGCCTTCTTAAGTACATCAAAGACCGTCGCATCTTTTTTAACTTTAACCTCAGTTAAATTTAGAATGACGCCATCTTCCGGAATCACCTTTTTAGTAGCGGTGCTTAATTTATCCATATGATCCAGCACACTGGCACATGAAATATATATTGTACAGGTTATAAACTCTCCGTCATCATCCTTTACTGATTTGGGGGATGTGTTCTCGTCACTATTTTCAACTTCCTGTTCTGTTATATTGTTGTTTGTCTTGTTATCATTTTCTGTACTGATATTATCATTTATCCTGTTATCGTCCGTTATTCCGTTTTGCGACTCATGAGCATCATCTACAGTAGAACTATCTATATTATTGCTGTCTGAAGCATTTTTTTCATTCTTATTATCAACACTTTTTGAATTACTATCGCTGTTGTTTTTCGCTATCTTATTCTTATTTTTCTTCTTTTTATTTTTCTTAATACTTTTATTAGCTGCCCTGTTGGCATTCTTTTGTGCCTTTTTATTTAACTGCGGATTGTTTTTTCCGGCCTTGCCTGATGAACCAACCTTCTTAACCTTCATCACTATTGAAGTTAGCAGACCTGTTTTTTTCTCCTTATTTGAATCTCCTGATTCCAAAGCTTCTATATTCTTTTCATTACACTTTTCACCCGAAGCATCATCAGCTATATTTTCATTATTGTCTTTATCAATACCTGCTTCACTTGTCTTATCTTCATTTACTGCATTTTCTTCAACCTCAGTATCAATAGAAAAACCTTTAAGTCCGGGTGCATTTCCTCCGTACCAGAAAGAAATAATAAGCACCCCTACAAGCAGAATTATTCCGATAATCTTTTTCCATCTATTCTGCTTCATAGGGATGCCTCCTTCATAAGTTCATCATTTAATTAATTATTTTTTCTTCTTGAAAGAATACTTAACTTTCTTTACGCCTGACTTCTTGATAAGTTTAACGGCTTTGTTATAAGTCTTTTTATTCTTTGCATAGATAATTATCTTTGCATTTTTCTTGATATTCTTAAATGCATTCTTACCAACCTTGGTAAGCTTATTACCATTTACTCTTATAACACTAAGCTTCTTACAGCCCGAAAACGCATTTGTACCGATTGTCTGAAGCTTACACTCAGAAAAATCAACATTTGTAATAGCCTTATCGCCTGCAAATGCTTCCTTGTCAATAGCCGTTACGCTACCGTCCTGAATTACTACATTTGAAAGCTTAGTACAGTTCTTAAATGCTCCCGCACCAATTTCAGTAACATTTGCTCCAAGCGTAACATCTGAAATAGTAGTATTACCGGCAAATGCATTATCTGCAACCTTGGTAATCTTATACTCTGCTCCGTTTGAAGCTTTTGCCGTATTCTGGATAGTAACATTTGTCTTACCTGCTGCATCCGCCCCTGTATATTCTACTGTAGGATTAGAAGCATCTGTACCTGTGGTATTGTAAGCCTGTGGCAATGTCACTTTCTCTTCGGTCTTTGTATTATCTGTCTTTTGAGTTGCTGTCGATGGTGTTTCAGATTTTGGTGTATCTGTCTTTGTTGCAGTACCTGCACTTTTTCCTGTTGCAGGAACATCCTCCTGAGCCTCTAATATCTCTCCACATACAGAGCACTTCTTTCCCGCAGTCTTCCCCGGTGTTGTCTCTGTAGCCGCTACAGCCGGAATCTCCTCAGGGGTGTGTGGTTTCTTTTTAATGGTTGACCCTTTTTTCAGGATTATCCCGTCTTCCGATATTACGTCTCCCGTGTATCCTTCTTCAGAACATGTAGCTTCTTTAGCATTTTCGATACGATATACATATGATTGAACTCCTGTCATATCATATAATCTGCCTTTTTGATTACACATCATATCATACGCCGTCAAAGCATATAAAACCTGATCATTTGCATAGGCTGCCCCTTCGGCGTCTGTAATACAATTCTTAAACATCTTATCATCAGCATTGTAATATGCAAGTGTTGCATCTAATAAAGACTTTCCGTTTTTTATAAATCGACCGTCAGTATCACAATTAATACCAAGAGCTGAAAGTCCACACATCACCTGTGCACAACTACAACTGTTCGAACTTCCCCAGCTGCTGTATCCACCATCTGCATCCTGTTTTTCTGATAAAAGCGCAACTGCCTTATCTACAGCTTCTTTAACATAATCATATGTATCATAGTAAGGCGCTAATGCCTGTAATGCCATACCTGTAAGATCAGGATCAGGAGCAGTTGCATCCGGCATCCAATCCCATCCGCCACCTGTTATCTGACTATTCACAATACCATTGATAAGCTTTTCTCTTGTAGTCTGCTCACCATCTGTATCTGCCAAATCAGGTATCTCATAATTCTTTGAATCAAATGCAAGCAACGCAAATATGAGACCATTAACCCCCTGATTTGAAACCCTGGTATAATTGGCAAGTGGCTCTAACAGGTTGTAACCGCCAACATCACTTGCCTCTCCTCCTGCAGCATTTAAGCCGATAACTACTCTGGCATTTTCCGTTGCATAAGAATATCCGCTTGTATCAAGAACATTACTTCCCTTTTCCTTGACACTGTTTGCAACATTCTCAATATAACTATAGTTCCACTGCTCATCTGATAATCCGTTTCGTGCAATAGATAACACTGCCCATTCATCTTTATAAGAAGGTGCAGAAAGTTTATTCTTAAGATTGGTCAGTGCTTCATTATAAATAGCATTATACTTTTCTACTGTTTTAAGAGATGCTTCCGCAGCATCAACTTCTTCCTCTGTAGCATCCCAATCCTCTAAAGTCTCTACTGCGTCAGTATATACCTTATCAGTCTTATCACCTGCATAATCAACTATATCTCTGATGAGATCATCTTTGTCAGGGAAATCAATCAAAGGCTTTCCATATGCTACATTCAGATCAACGCCATAATTATAAATTCCGAACTCTACACGAAAGACTGATCCATCATGAAAACTGGTTCCGTCAGTTGTATCACCCGCTTTAAGACCTGATATGCCATATTGTGCGGACTTATTATCAATGCATGTCATCAAATAAGACTGTACGGTGTAATCATAATTTGACAAAGTATCAGCTTTTGCTCTTCCTTTTGTTTTAATATCATTAACTGTAACTGCCAACGCGTCGATTATTTTTTGTGGTATCTGTTCCGGTGTCCATCCCTCAGGTTCTCCACCATCTACAAATCCATCAAAACTCTCGCCCCACTCAGTGTTTGAAGTCACAATAGCACCGTCACCATATCCTCTCTTTAGGATATCGGCCATGGACTCACCACTCTTGTATCCTATTTTCTTAGGCTCGGCTGCAAGACCCTGTCCTAAAGTAAAGCGTTCCACAGTCACATATACATACCCATCATAAACCTCTTCCGCATTTACTGCGAAGACGCTTCCCGGTGTAATTACACTGATTGCCATGGAAAGAATCAGTATCCAGGAAAAAATCTTTTTGTTTCTGTTTTGAAGCATTTTTCTTCCTCTCCTCTCTTCTTACGCCACATTCTTTTTCTTATTATTTTTTAGCATTTATCGCCCGCTAGTTTAGAATTCTTGTAGCTGTTTTGTACAGGGCAAAACACTTAAGTTACGAATTCTTTCCAAGGAATGCAAAATGCCCCCATAGAAAGAAAAATACCATTTATCTGCACTAATTCATGCATAAATGGCATTCTAACTTACGACGTATATAAACGGACAAATAATCTGCTTTCCCTTCACCCAAAAGCTTAAATGCCGGAATATGCGGGTAATCTGGCTTAAGGTACAATATCCATTGTATAAAATATTGACCAAATACAGTAATGGCGGTTGCGACGGATTCTCACCGAACTTCCCCCTAATCTGTTATATATACGACTGTGCCAGGCTCACCTATCGCCTAAGGCTCAGGTTTGCTAAGCGTCGCTGTATACAGAAAGTTTCCCAATCAGTATTCGCCCTATGGGCTTAGCTTTTTGTACTTTCATGTTAAACAGAGCAATATTCCTTTGAAATTTACAAAATACATTTTAACTATCGTATTATAAAAAGTCAACCAAAAGGAATATATTAAAAACAAAAGAAGAGACAATCTATATCATCTCTTCCATGCTGTGTGTTTAAATATAATCATTATATACCTTGTTCAATCTTACAATAAACCTATAGTGTAATAAAAATGTTTTACAGACCGGCTATCTTAGCCATCTCTTCGATACTTTTTTTACTTACCATCATGCCATGATATTCAATCAGGTCCTCTTTATCACCTGTAAAAATGTCGCATGGGGAATACTTCTTGAGAATTATGCTATCCCCCTCTACAAATATCTCAACCGGATCTTTGATATTAAGATTCAGATTCCTTCTCAATTCAATTGGTAACGTAACGCGTCCCAGATTATCAAGATTACGAACAATCCCTGTTGTCTTCATTGAATCTCCTCCTTTCGCACATTGTTATCTCATAGGTGATTGCGAAACTCTATGAATTGTAAATTGCGTTGTGCATGTTATACAAATTCCATAAGCACGGTGCTTTCGAGCCGCCGGTACTTAACGAATGCGAAGCATAAGTTTAGTACCGTTGCGAGCGACGAGCAGGTACCGTTGCGAGCGACGAGCAGCGAGAGCGTGCCTGCGTTGGATTGTATAACATGCACAAAAGCAAAAAAGAAAACCTTAGTTTCGCAAACGCCTAATTGTTATCTCATGAAAATTGTACAAGAGTAAATAATCGATGTATTTTTATTCATATTACACATATACTGTAATAATACATGAGTTTTATGTAAAATATTTGAAATTATGCTTAATTTTATTTGGTCTTTTCTGATTTTTTCCGGAATTATTTTTGCTTCCTTCACCGGTAATATTGAAAATCTTGGCAATGACATCATTTCTTCAGCCAAAGATGCGATAGATTTATTGATTTTTATGGCAGGTATTGTGGCAATGTGGAATGGTTTTCTCACTATTGCAGAAGATTCCGGTCTTGTGAAACATCTGTCAGGTAAAATGAAACCGCTTTTACACTTTTTATTTCCTGCCATCCCCAAAGACCATATTGCAAACGATTATATATGCGCCAATTTTATCGCCAATATATTGGGGCTTGGCTGGGCATGTACCCCTACCGGTCTTTTGGCAATGAAAGCTTTGAAGGAACTTGAAGTCGGGCAGCATGAAGCCAGTGATGAAATGTGTACTTTTTTAATCCTTAACATTTCCTCACTACAGCTCATACCAATGAATATGATTGCGTACAGAGCCCAATACGGAAGCATCTCGCCACTGGCAATAATTGCACCCGGACTGCTCACGACAACATTTACCACCCTGATTGCCATTGTTATCTGTCGTATAATGTGTCACAAAAAGCACAAAGCTTCCACCCATTTATTTTAACCCCGGTTAAACTTAGCAGCATTCATCATCCCGGAAAGGAATCCTTATGAAACTAATATCCTATCTGTCCTCATTTATGATACCTCTTGTCATTTTCTACATAATCTCCTATGCATTTTTGCAGAAAAAACCTGTCTTCGAATTATTCTTAAAAGGTGCACGTCAGGGCCTTGCAACAGTTGTGGAAATAGCTCCAACCATTATCGCTCTGCTAATTGCAGTTGGAATGTTTAGAAGTTCCGGCGCTCTTGATTTCATGTGTAATCTGTTAAAGCCCCTTGAATCCTTGCTTCCGTTTCCTATCGCCGTTCTGCCGTTAGCAGTCCTTAAAATGTTCTCTTCCTCCGGAGCCAATGCGCTACTTTTTGACATTTTCAAAAAATACGGAACTGATTCTTACACCGGCTTTTCAGCAGGTATACTCTTATGCTGTACCGAAACCTTATTCTATACCATCTCTGTTTATTTCATGAGTGTACAAATCAAAAAGACAAGGTGGGTTATCCCTGTCGGAATATTCCTCTCCCTTATCTCTTTGATTCTAAGTGCACAGATTGCACGAATATTTGTTTCTTAATGAAAGTATTTCATCAACAATACTTCCCCTACTTTTTATTCTGCGTCTAAGAGTGCCTGATATATCTCACGTTTCCCTACTCCTCTGTCACGCGCCGCCTGTTTCATGGCTTCCTTCTTATCAATTCCCTTCTCATTCATATAGAAAGCTACATGTTCGGGAATTGTCATATCAAGAAACTCTTTTACCTCCGAAGCCTTTACTTCCTCTCTCGAAAGACCTTCTATAACGAGCACATACTCACCTCTCGGCTCGTTATCCTCATAATACTTAAGCGCCTCTGAAAGAGTTGTTCTGAAGTTCTCCTCATGCTTTTTGGTAAGCTCACGACAAAGAGATATTTTTCTATCCCCCAAAGCTTCATACAAATCACTCAATGTTCTGACTAACTTATGCGGAGCCTCATAAAGCATTATAGTTCTCGTCTCCCTTGCAAGTTCTGAAAGAATTGCCTGTCGCTCTTTCTTATCACTCTTCTCATTGGGTAGAAATGCTTCAAAGCAAAATCTTCTTGTCTCTCTACCCGATATTGTAAGTGCGGTAACAAACGCTGACGGACCGGGCAGGGATGTCACTGGAACACCTGCAGCATGACACTGTCTGACTAGCTCCTCCCCGGGATCGGATATACACGGAGTTCCGGCGTCGGTGATAATTGCCACGTTCTGTCCCGCAAGCATTTTATCAACAAGCACTTTTGCTTTATCATACTTGTTGTACTCATGATAACTCGTCATTGGAGTTTTTATCTCAAAATGATTCAAAAGTTTTATACTGTTTCTTGTATCCTCCGCAGCGATCAGATCCACTTCTTTTAGAACACGCAGGGTTCTAAGGGTTATATCTTCAAGGTTTCCTATCGGAGTTGCACATATATATAAAGTTCCTGACATAAACTGTTTCTCCTTTCTGCAAATTTGGGTTTGTACGCGAAACTCTTCTTAAATTTTGTATGCATAGCAGTTTGTCTGATTTAGTTTTTATAAATGCGTGCGCTTGGATAAAAAGTTTTGTTTCTATGACTGTTTGTCCGAAAAAAGAGTTTCTATGTAT
>CADBCZ010000082.1 GCA_902793335.1 uncultured Lachnospiraceae bacterium | reverse complement strand
AAACTGCCTTTCCAGCACAGGATTCGTGCATCAGCACGAATTCTTCCTTATTTAGTTTAAGATTGAGGAACTCGGTCACGAGTTTCGCAATCACCTATTGATAATTTGTGTTTATTTATTGTCATTTACACGTAATCTCACCTTTCTATTATCATTATTTAATCTTGAACTGAATTGTATTTTGGTTTCCATTAACATCCGTTACTATTATTTTATTCCATTTATTTTTCTTCTTAAGGCTCTTCTTATATGAAGAAAGCTTAAACGAAACTGATTTCTTTCCCTTTTTAGCCTTAATCTTTTTTGTATTAAGAACAACTGACTTTATTCCATCCTCATCCTTGATTTTAATCTTTTGGGATTTCTTATATGTCTTCTTATTCTTAATGTTAAAGGTAGTCAGGTTATCGTTTGGTGTTTCGGTTGTTGCAGGAGTAGTGCTAACTGTCTCGGTTGTTGCCGGTGCTTCTGTTGTTGCAGGCGTTTCGGTTGTTGTTGGAGTAGTACCTGTGTTGCTGCCTGTTGTTCCATTGGCATTCTCATTATTGTTAGAACTGTCTGTTTTTGTATCAGTTGTAGTTTTCGATGAATCGTCAGTTTGTGTATCTGTAGGTTTGTCTGTCGTTGTATCGCTTGGGTCGTCAGATGCTCCAATGTATTTTACTGTATAGCCATGTTCTTTTGCCCAATTATCAACATAAGAACCTTCATCAGTGTAAATGGTTTTCAAACTTTCACACTTGTAAAATAGATCTACTCCATCTATATTAGTAACACTGCCCGGTATTATTATACTTACCAAACTGCTACATCTACAAAATGCAGAATCTTCTATGTTAGTAACACTATCCGGTATTTCTATACTTGTTAAGCCATTGCATCCGTAAAATGCGTTCTCACCTATATTGGTAACACTGTTAGGTATTTTTGTATTTTTACATCCTCTAATCAAGCTGTTATCCGCTGTTTTTATAATAGCATTACAATTGTCTCTGCTGTCATATACTGTATTTCCTTCAGCAACCGTTATGCTTGCCAGATTGTCACATCCAACAAATAAATAACCACTTGTTATACTAGTTACACCATTCGGTATTTCTATACTCGTTAAGCCACTGCATCCTTTAAATACCCCACTGCCTATATTGGTAACGCTGTCAGGTATTTCTATATTGGTCAAGCCACTGCAATCTTTAAATGCAACATTACCTATATTGGTAACGCCGTCAGGTATTTTTATATTAGTCAATCCACTACAGCCTTCAAATGCTCTATCGCCTATATTGGTAACGCCGTCAGGTATTTTTATATTAGTCAATCCACTACAGCCTTCAAATGCTCTATCACCTATATTGGTAACGCCGTCAGGTATTTCTATATTGGTCAAGCCACTGCAATCTTTAAATGCAGCATTGCCTATATTAGTAATACTATCCGGTATTGTCATACTTGTAAGACTACTACAACCATTAAATGCGCCTACAATACTCGTTACACTTTCAGGTATTATTGTTTTTTTACAGCCTAAAATCAGGCTATTATCCGCTGTTTTTATAATAGCATTACAATTATCTCTACTGTCATAAACTTTGTTTTCTTCGGCAACTGCAATACTTGTTAGACCATCACATCCACCAAACGCACCTGATATGGAGGTTACACTTTCAGGTATCGTAATACTAGTAAGTCCATTACATCCATAAAATGCATCATAGCCTATGCTCGTTACGCTATTCGGTATTTCTATACTTGTCAAACCACTGCAGCCATAAAACGCACCCACACCTATTGATTTGATGGTCGAAGGAATCAGTGTATTAGAGCATCCTACATATAACACCTCGCCGTATTTATATATTATGGCATTGTAATTGTTTTCACCTTCCGAACTATAAAATACAGCATTATTAGGATCTACTGAAATGCTTGTAAGTCCGCTACAGCCACGAAACGGATTAGAATAATAATCGCCTCCATCACTATCCTCAATGTCTACTACAGATGCAGGAATAGTTATTTGTTTCAGACTCTTACAGTTGTAAAAAGCATCCGGTCCAATTGATACTAAATTATCAGGAAATACAACACTTGCGAGTTTACTGCAACCTTCAAATGCTCTACGTTCTATTGAGATTAAGCTTTTAGGTAATGTTACATTTTCAAGATTACTGCAATTCCTAAAAGCGCCAACATCAATCTTTGATATACCATCTTCAATTATCAATGTCTTTATATTATTATATTTATAGAAATTGTTGGCATTATCAAGTTCATAACTATTCTCATCATGTCCTACAACTCCAACAGGTACTCCGTCAATATTAGCCGGAATTGTTAAAGTTGTAATATCTTTGTCAGCATTTTCTACTATACCGATTATTTTTGCATAATGACTTGTTATATTCCCATCACTATCCTTTATCGTAATTTCTTCATAAAAGAATAGGTCATTTGAATGTAAACTATGCTTTGCATTTACAACAGAACCTTTGTTTACAATAATATAAATACATGAAAACAAAAACATCAATACATAAATAATTCCATATCTTTTCTTGTTCCTCATAATTATTCCTCCTCATTCATAAAAATTTTCAAATTATAATACAACATTAAAATCACTATGTAACTCTATACACTTTTAGTTCTCCGTTATTTGGATAACTAGCTGTTATTGTGTTAATTCAGCCTTATGTTTCATTACATAACTTCTGATAGTTAACTCATATATTATACATACGACTCCCACCACAGCTCCTAAAAATATATTTAGCGCAAGCAAAACAATCAGTTCTATTTTTTTACGCTCAAAATAAGGATATATTTCTTCCGGATAATCCAATTTCTTTTCCACATTTTGTACAATACATTAGTAACCTCTCCTTGCAAGATTATTGGCAATATTTTCAGTCTGTGTTGCTATATTCCTGGTATGTGCTGCATTTGCAACATTCGCTGATGCACTAACAACATTTGCAACTGCGCTGACCTGAGCAGCAACAGTCTGCTGTCTTGCCAACTCAACCATCCGCTGTTGTGCATCCTCTATTTTCCATCTATGTAGTTGTTCTTCATACAGATTAATTGCCTCGGTCAAATTTCTTGCTCTCATATTAAGCATGCTTTCATAAATATATTGCACAGCCAAAGCATATCTATAATTTGGAGGAATTATACCTAAATTTTCAGAAAGAAAGTTTATTAGCTGATTTTTTGTATTATCTAATTGTTCACTTTTCATTATGTCATTTGCTTGTCTTTCCATCAAATTTTCGTGTTCTGTTTTAATACTCTTTTCGACCATCTCTTTAATTATTGGATATATTTTCTTATCAACTGCTATTGCGACAATTATACTAGTAAAAAAAATCAAATAATCTACAACATTAAAATCCTCACCACTAAACATTTGTTCGAGAACCGAACCGGTAATAACACCGATAATAATATTTTTAATTAATGATATACTTTGCACTATTTTCAAAGTAAAACCACTAATTATCAAAATCAATCTACCTTTTCCGTTATTGCTATTATTTTTAGCAAGTGATTTATTAACACTATCTAAATCTGTCTTGACTTGTTGAATACTTTTATCTACATCATCTAACTGTTTTAATTCCGAAGCAATCCGACCAATTTTATTAATATAGTTACGATCAAGCTTAATTTCATTATTATTTCTATTAATCACATTACTTTCGCCCTTTAATTCTGCTCCACATTTACAACAAAAACTGGCATCTTGTTGATTATCTGTTCCACAATTTGAACAATACATTTTTCATCCCTCATCTTTCGTATAAATAATCGCTTAAAGTCTATTAGTATCATCGAACATGGAATAATTGCAGAACAAAAATCCAAATCCGATATCATATCAAAAGGTGTACCTTTTGATAAATACTATAATTCAAAGAACTTGCGAAACATCAAAGATACTATTATTGTAAATAATTGTTAATATTGTACAATAATAGAATATGGACAATAGTTATTTATTTGTATGCGTTTGTTCAATTTGTATAGTTTACTTGAAGAAATAATTTTGGTAAAATAGGTTTATTAAAAGTATCAAAAGGTACACCTTTTGATACTTTTTTACATTCTCTGCAGTCTGTATTCCCTTAATTTCCGATAAAAAGTAGCAGAACTGAATCCACACTTTTCAACCGCTTCATCAAAACTGATATTTCCTCTCTCCCATAGCTTAATTATAGTTTCAAAGTCTTTGGGCACAGACTTTACAGGTCTGCCAAATCTCACTCCTCTTGCCTTTGCCGCTGCTATCCCCTCTTCCTGTCTCTTATGTATATTTACCCTTTCGCTTTCACTGACAAAAGATAGTATTTGAAGTACAAGATCAGCTATAAATGTTCCCATCAAATCTTTATCCCTTCTGGTATCAAGCAGTGGCATATCAATCACACATACATCAACTCCTATCTCCTTTGTCAATACACGCCATTGATTCTGTATTTCCTCATAATTACGCCCAAGTCTGTCAATCGAGAGAATATACAATACATCGCCTTCTTTTAATCTGCCTACCATTTTCTTATATTGCGGACGATTAAAATCTTTACCAGATTGCCTGTCAATAAAAATCATATCTTCTTTGATACCTGCCTTTTCCATTTCTATCATCTGTCTGTCCTCATTCTGATCGATAGATGATATTCGAACATATCCATAACTCAACATTTCTTAATACCTCCATCATTCATTTATAAAAAGAAAAAGCTCTTTCGAATCCACACCGAAAGAGCTATATCTCAAACACATATTAATATTTCTAATTTAACTATCATTCAAATGAAACTACAGTATAATCCTTGTCTTCAACTGCCTTCTTAAGTACATCATCTGAAACTTCTGTCGAGAGAGAAATCTTTGCAGTTCCATCCCCATGACTTACAACAGCCTCAGTAACACCATCAACTGCCTCTAAAGCTTTCTTGACTGCCGCCTCACAATGTCCACACATCATACCCTCGATTTTCATAGTCTTGTTCATAATTTTTTCCTCCTTAATAATTTGATTGTTTTCTATATCATTTATGATATCATTATCGTCATTCATAGTATTACCGTTATCCGGGCAACTTACTACATCCTCTACATTTATCATGGATTTATTACTTGAAGAATCTGCTTTTCCATAAAGCTTAATCAGATTAAGTCTTAATGCATTGGTCACAACGCAAAAGCTTGAAAGGCTCATAGCCGCAGCACCAAACATCGGATTTAACTTCCAGCCAAAGATTGGAATCCATGCTCCCGCTGCCAACGGTATACCTATAATGTTATAAATAAATGCCCAGAACAGATTCTCATGAATATTCCTTAGTGTTGCCCTTCCGAGAGTTATAGCATACACTACATCCATAAGTCTGCTCTTCATAAGCACCACATCAGCCGCATCCATCGCTATATCAGTTCCTGCACCTATGGCAATTCCAAGATCAGCTCTAGTAAGTGCAGGGGCATCATTGATACCGTCACCGACCATTGCTGTCTTTCCCTGTTTACTAAGTTCCCGAATCTTGCTCTCTTTGCCGTCCGGCAGCACACCTGCTATGACCTCGTCAACGCCCGCCTGTTCTCCTATAGCTTTTGCGCTTTCTTCATTGTCTCCGGTTATCATTACAACCTTGATACCCATAGACTTAAGGTTAGCAACTGCATCTTTACTATCTTCCTTGATAACATCTGATACAGCTATTATACCCATAAATGTATCATTTTTTGCAAAGAGGAGCGGTGTCTTACCTGCAGATGACAACTCATGGAGTTTTTCTTCGATGTCGCTTTGCAACATATTAACTTCAGTCAAATTTTTATAATCTGATATATCATTATCGATACTTGCTTCTTTATCAATATGCGCTTTATTCTTATTACTCGTATTATCTTTCAGTACTTCTGAAATAAATCTTACATTACCGCCATATATATCTGCTCCGTTCCATTGACCTTTAAGACCGTTTCCCGTAAGTGCTTCAAAGTTTGTAACTTCCGTATAACTGTTGTGTCCGACAACCTCCATTCCATACTCTATAACAGCCTTAGCCAGCGGATGTTCGCTTCTTCTCTCCAGATTATAGGCAAGCTCTATAAGTTCATTTTCAGAAATGCCGTCTGCGGCGATTACATCCGTAACCCTAGGTTCACCCTTTGTTATAGTGCCCGTCTTATCAAGTGCAACAATCTCAATTCTGCCTGCCGCCTCTAATGACGCAGCCGTCTTATACAGTATTCCATGTCTTGCACCCACGCCGTTTCCTACCATTATCGCAACCGGAGTTGCAAGCCCCAGCGCACACGGACAGCTTATAACAAGTACCGATATTCCCCTGGCAAGCGCAAAGCCAACTTCCTTTCCAAGCATAAGCCAAACTACAGTTGTGAACACTGCGATTGCGATAACTGTCGGCACAAATACACCCGACACCTTATCCGCTACTTTTGCAATCGGTGCCTTGGTAGCCGCAGCATCCTGTACCATTCTTATTATCTGAGAAAGAGTTGTATCCTCTCCCACTCTTGTAGCCTTACATTTAATAAATCCCGACTGATTAACAGTGCCCGCAGAAACCTTGTCTCCCTCCTGTTTGTCAACAGGAATACTTTCACCTGTAAGCGTTGCTTCATTTACCGCGCTATATCCTTCAACAACGATACCGTCAACAGGAATATTCTCACCCGGACGTACAACAAAGATATCATCCGTTCCAACTTCTTCTACCGACACTTCACATTCTCGTCCGTCCCTCACGACCACCGCTATCTTGGGACTTAACTTCATAAGACCCTTTAATGCATCTGTGGTCTTACCTTTAGACCTTGCTTCTAACATCTTTCCTACTGTGATAAGCGTAAGTATCATCGCAGCAGATTCAAAGTAGAATTCATGCATATATGACATCACTTTATTCGTATCGCCATCAACCTGTGCACCGGTCATCGCATAAAGGACGTAAGTACTATATATAAATGATGCCGCTGAGCCTAGTGCAACAAGTGTGTCCATATTAGGTGCACCATGAACCAAACCGGTAAATCCGCTCTTGAAAAACTTCTGGTTTATAACCATCACTATTATGGCAAGCAACATCTGGGTAAGTCCCATCGCCACATGATTACCTTCAAAAAATGTCGGCAGCGGGAAGCCCCACATCATATGTCCCATCGAAAAATACATGAGAATCACAAGAAAGCCAATTGATGCAATAAGGCGTTTTTTTAGAACAGGCGTTTCAACATCTTCAAGTGCCGCCTCTTCAGCGCTGTGATCAACCGTTTTCACATTTTTACCGGAAACTGCTTCTTTCTTAGATGCACCATATCCTGCTTTTTCAACAGCTGCAATTATCTCATCCGGAGAAGCACTTCCCTCAACGCCCATAGAGTTGGTAAGCAGACTTACCGAGCATGATTCCACACCCTCTATTTTTGAAACCGCTTTTTCAACCCTTGCACTACAGGCTGCGCAACTCATACCTGTAACCGTATATTGTTCCATGTCTAACTCTCCTCATCTTCTCATAACATACTCATTCATCTTCTCGGTATAAATCTTTCCATTTTTCTTCATAACCAAAACATCAATCAAAACAGAGGTCAAATATAACACAGCCACAACACCTCCGAATATAATCCAAAAAGTCATATTCCCTTTAGAATCAAATATTCCCATAAAATAAAACATTGCTATTTCAACAGGAATAAATAGAATGTAAAAAAGCGTCAGGCTAAAAATAAAACCTTTTTTCTGAATCCTTCTGTTTTTAAAACAGAATGCAAAAGTTATAACGCCCCATAGACAAAGAGCAAAAATCTTTAACAGCAATGCAACCGACACACTTTCCTGTCCGCTCAACAATGAAACTATCATCGTACAAATCACAAGCCACGAGAAAGTAAATGCCATTCCATTTCTGAAAAAAGCCAGAAATTCTTTTATTCTTATATTATTATCCATTTTATCATTTTTAACCATAGTCAATTTCCTATTCCCAACAGCTTCTTAAGTTCGGTTGCATATCTCCTTGAAACCACAACAACCTCACCGTTAGAAAGAGTTGCCAAAATATTACGGGTTATCTCCGGCTTAAGTGCAGTCACCTTATTAAGGTTAATGATCACTGACTTTGAGCACCTAAAGAAGTCCCGTTCATCCAGGACTTCTTCAAGTTCGTACAATCTCTTATCTGTTCCTAAAACCTTATTCTCCGTATAGATATACGCCTTCTTGTCAACAGACTCGATATAGAGAATCTCTTCCAGTGCCACAAGGCGCGTATTCCCATCATCAAAAGCAGAGATACCCATTCTGTAATTTGAAATATACGTTTTTAACTTCGATACATCCTTGGTTATCTCCTTGCAGTGTATCTCCACAAATGTAGATTGAACCGACGTATCATTTTTAATCTCAACTCTCATATTAACCGTTTGATGTAATCAGCTATTTTCGTCAATCACATCAACCTTTCCATCATCAAAGTTGCTTATTTTCTATAAAGAGAAATACACAAAGTGCAATCTCCATAATGATCATAAAAATACATGTTATCGCATTTCCAAAAACAAGTCCTGTCACAAGTGCTCCGATCGTTTCCAGGAATGACATCAGATAATATGCCTTGCTGTCATATACCCATGCAAATGGAAGCAGATGCGCACCAAATACAATAGCGTAAAGCATGAGCATAGATTCAGGACTCTTACTGTACGCCCACATCACTATTATCAGATACAACATCTGATTTATGGTACATAGAAAACCGAGTTTGTTAATCGGGTTCTTCGTCCTCTCAAAAATGTTCACCTTTAACATTTTCGAGAACATGAATGCAAACGGCATCAGATAACATGAGCACATAAACGTGTAAAAATTCTTGGTTACCTGTCCCAGGTCCATATACTGTACAAACAAGATCATTGACCAGATAAGTACAGATGCCATGATAAACGGCAAACCTTTCTTTTGTGAAACCTGAGCATCCTTTTTCAATTCGTTAAGATGACTGATATTTTCTGTTAAATTCATTGTATCCATACCTAACACCTCCTGTGTTTTATTTGTTGGATACATCTTAGCTCACAGTTATCAGTATCTCAATACTTCCACAACCAAGCGGTACATAACTCTATCCAAGTGGTACAAAACTTATCACTTCATAAGCTTACCCATCAGATCTACCAATTCATCGATTGTCTCATCCTTGCCATCTCTGATATCATCAGCAACACAGGTTCTGATATGGTTAGACAACAGTTCCTTGTTAAAGGCATTCATGGCTGCAGTTACAGCTGCCGACTGTACAAGGATATCAGTACAGTATACACTCTCTTCAACCATGCGTCTTATCCCTCTTATCTGTCCCTCGATGCGGCTTAACCTGTTGATCAGCTTCTTATATTCATCCGATGTTCGTTCTTTGGTTCTCTGTGAACAACAATATTTTTCTTTTTGCATATGACCAACCTCCGAAATAAATTATATACCCCCTAGGGGTATTATGCAAGTATATTTTTATAGCCTCAATCACAAATTCTGTGTGATTTAGGATTCCTGACATAGTCCTGGCGGCTCATATCAAAGAGCTTAAGGAAGAAGTATTCGTCATCAGGATATC
>CADBCZ010000081.1 GCA_902793335.1 uncultured Lachnospiraceae bacterium | reverse complement strand
CTCATTATACTTCTTTTAGGGGGTCAATGCTCATTTTTTTGTAAACTCCCGAAAATAAAGGATTTAGAAACAAAAAACGGGGTGTCATTTGACACTACCATAGTTTTTTGGGGAGGTACAAAGGATGGATGAACAACAAATGAATAATCAGGCAGCGGAAATGGGCAAAAAGATGAGAAAGATTGGCTTGCAAATGAGCGTGTTAATGGGCGTAACCTTAAGCTTTTTCTTATCATTGGTAGGTAATCTCATGGGAGCCAAACAGTCGGGAAGCTTTTCGGTTCCGGGATTTCTCATCAGTTTTGTAATTAGTACCATTGTCAGTCTTTTTATTGGACTGATTGTACCAATGAAGAAGGTAAATGATGGTCTTCACGCAAAGCTTAACATGCAGGAAGGTTCGATTGGTGCCAAACTGCTTGACAGTCTCGTGTCGGATATCATTTATACTCCGATAATGACACTGCTTATGGTATTTTTGGCATATAAGCAGGCAACGGCTCATGGGGCACAAATGCCGTTTTTGCCTATGTTTTTGTCATCGCTTGTGGTGTGTCTTATTGTAGGCTATATTTTGATTTTCATTTTCATGCCATTGTATATGAATATTTTGATGAAAAAGAATGGCCTAAGTGGAAATTGATTGTTATTTTGCATAATGAGTGGTATAATGTATCTATGATTTTTGGTGCGAATTACATAAGGAGGAGTTATATGGATAATAGGAGACAAGGATTATTTAGCAGTATGAAGACAAAGCTTATTTGTAGTATGGCAGCAATTTGTATTATTCCACTTGCAATTGCTGTAATAATAAGTTTTGCAAGTTCAACATCCGTTTCAAAGGATAATGCTCAGAAACTTAACTTGGAGCAGGCTAAGTACGTAGAGAATGTGTTCATTAGTACATTAGAGGCTAATTATCGAGCTATGGAGCAGGTTGCAGGAGCCCAATCTACAAGAGATTTTGTTGCGGATCCTACCAATCAGAAGAAACTTGATGCAATGGTTGCACAGCTTCAGAGTGTAGATGCCGGTTTTGGGGACGGTAATTCAACAGTTATAACCGGTACAGACGGTCAGAACATAGCAAGATCTAAGGGTGATTTCACTAATATCAGTGAGAGACCTTATTTCCAGGAGGCTGTGTCAGGCAAAGTTACACTTTCTGATATTTCAGTAAGTAAGACAACTGGTGCAAGAATTATGGTACCGGCAATTCCTATTCTAGGAGATGACGGAAGCAAGGTTATTGGTGTTCTTACACGTAACTATAGTGTTGACTATCTTCACGAAGCATTAGCCGGTCAGGCATCAGAGGGACAGAACATATACATTATTGATAAGAACGGTAAGATGGTAGCTCATTCTTCACAGGAGTTAGCACCGGAAGATGAAGTTGATTTATCAGAGACAGAAGCTTTCAAGAAAGTTACTTCAGGTGAAGTAAGCGGAAGTTATATAGAGAAGAATGATGAAGGTAAGTTTGTAACTTCTTTCTACAAAGAAGAATTCTCAGGCTGGATTGTTGTTGTTGCATCAGATTACAACGTAATTATGGCAAGCCCAATCAGATCAGCATTGATTGTAGTTGTTATCGGTGTAATCCTTTCAATAATAGCAATTATTATTGCGGTTACTATCGGTAACGGAATCCACGGACCGATTAAAGAGATTGATCAGTCACTTGAATATCTTGCTAATGGACAGTTTAGAAACATCTTGAGATTTACACATCGTCAGGATGAGTTCGGTGACATGATTAACAATACAAACAGTGTTATTGATAAGTTGAACGGTATCGTTAATAATATCAGAGGTACGGCCGATGATATTGAGAATGACTCGGCAGATGTTGCAGATTCAGCAAGCCAGATTTCAACTACAATGGATGGTATCGCTGATTCAGTATTAGAGATTGCACAGGGTGCTGTTCAGCAGGCTGATGAGATTCAGCAGGCATCAGAAAACATTCAGGTTATTTCCGGTAACATTGATGGTGTTACAGAAGATGCAGACGGTCTTGCAAGAACAGCAGAGACCATGCATACAGACTCTAAGAGTTCAGAGAAAGAACTTAGAGATCTTGAGCAGTCATCAGAGCAGATGGCAGACGCAATTAGAAGAATTACAGAGGTTATCAGTGCTACAAGCGAAGCGGTTGATAACATTTCTACTAAGGTTTCAGCGATTGATTCCATTGCATCACAGACAAGTCTTCTTGCACTTAATGCTTCTATCGAGGCTGCAAGAGCAGGTGAGGCAGGACGTGGATTTGCGGTAGTTGCAGAAGAGATTGGACATCTTGCTACAGATTCAGCAAGCTCTGCTAATGAAATCAAAGAAGAGATGGCTAAGCTTCTAGTTCAGTCACAAGAAGCAGTTAGAGTTGCAGATGATGTTGCCAATACAAACAAGCGTCAGTATGAGACTATCAGCAACACAGTTGGAAGTATTCAGAATCTTATTGGTGGAATCATGACAACTGTTGATGGCGTAGGTCATATCAATTCCAATGCAGCAGCTTGTAACGAGTCTAAAGAAGTTGTTGTTGATGCGATGACTAACATTTCAGCAATCTCAGAAGAGAATGCAGCAAGTACAGAGCATACATCGGCTTCTATGCAGGAGCTCAATGCTACAGTTGCTACTCTTGCACAGGGAGCGATTACTTTGAAAGAGCATGCAGATGCACTTATCGAAGAGATGGAGTTCTTTGCAAGATAATACAGTATAGAATAAGGAATAATACAAATCACCGGTTACATGCCATAATGTAATCGGTGATTTTTTCTTCCGTTGGTTGATATGTGTAGGCATTCTTTGATATAATACATCTAATTTATAGTTTAGGGGGAAATGTAATGGCACACTATAATTGTCTTATAGTTGACGACGAAATAGAACTTGCAAAAATGACATGCGAATACTTTCAGATGTTTGATGTGTCGACTGCGTATGTAGATAACGGCGAAGCAGCACTTTCATTTATTGAAGAAAATGATGTTGATATGGTATTACTTGATATCAATCTTGGTGATGCTTCAGGCTTTGAAGTGTGTAGAAAGATTCGTGAGGACAAACAGCTCCCTATACTTTTTATTAGTGCAAGACAGAGTGATGATGACGTGCTTGTGGCACTCTCAATAGGCGGTGATGATTACATTAAGAAGCCGTATAATCTTTCGGTATTGCTTGCTAAGGTCAAGGTTAATCTTAAGCGTATTGAGAATGTGGAAAAGGAAAAACAGGCGGAGATTGAGAATGTAAGACAGAGTATGCAGGATGCAAGTGTAGATGATGTGTCTAGTGGCAATGCGGATGAAAATGCAGATAAGACTGCGAGATCATCTGCATTAAGTTTTGAAGCATCTACAATGTCGGTGATATTAAATGGCGAGAAAATCCCATTAAAAGCCAAAGAGTTTGCTCTTCTTAAATGTCTTTACGATCATAAGAATACGATTGTCACAAAGGAAACTTTGTTTGATGAGGTTTGGGGAGATGCATTCTTCTCCGACGGAACGCTTAACGTACATATAAGAAAGCTAAGGGAGAAGTTAGAGGACAATCCTAACGAGTCAAAGCTTATCAAAACTATTTGGGGAACAGGGTATATATTAGAATTATGAAAATGCGATTTTTAGGAATCATTTACACTATAGTGATGCTTGTGATGCTTAAAGTCTTGCTGGGTTCATTTGGACAGGACGATTTTTCAAAGCGTGACATGGTGTATTATAACGATAAAATTGAACAGATTAATGATGCGTACAATTCCGGTATGTCGGTTGGTGATATCAAGAAGCAGTATAATTGTGACATCTTGTTAAGGGATGATAGCGACTATATGTCAAAGCTTTACGGTTGTTATGCCAATTACGGTTTGGTGGTGGATTTTGAGCCGGACGAGGTAATAGGTAAGATATGCTTCGTTGCGGAGGAGAATGCTTTTTCTGATGCAAAGGGTAATGTCAGACGTAACATCATTTACATTTGGGTTGCTCTGTTTGTGTCGGGATATGTGTTTATGTTCGTATTGTATTACAATTATATAAGGCCGTTTAAGGAGCTTAAGCATTTCTCGGGCGAGGTTGCAAAGGGGAATCTTGATGTTCTGCTTCCAATGCATAGGGCAAATTTGTTTGGCGCTTTTACGGAGAGTTTCGATTTGATGCGTGAGGAACTTAGTAAGTCAAGAAAGCGTGAGGCAGAAGCAGAGAAGAGTAAGAAGGAATTGGTGGCGCAGTTATCTCACGATATTAAGACGCCGGTAGCAACAATCAAGGCAACGTGTGAGGTGCTTGAAATGCAAGAGAAGATGAAAGCGGATGCGTCTGATGCGACACTTGAAAAGATTGGCTACATTTCCAATAAGGCAGATACGATAGACAGTCTTATAAGCAATATGTTCCAGGCAACACTTGAAGAACTTGAAGTGCTTGAGGTTAAGCCTGTTGAGACAGATTCAAGAATTATATCAGGCTTCTTTGATGAGTTGTCCTCGTACGGAAACATTGTAGTAGACAATGAATTGCCTGAATGTCTTGTTTATATGGACAAACTTCGTATGGAGCAGGTAATTGGTAATGTAATAGGAAACTCTGCAAAGTATGCAGGAACGGATATCAATGTTTCGTATAAATTATGTGAGGAAGTTGCGGTTAACGGGGCAGGAATTGCGTCCGGTTTACATAATGCAAAAGACGCAAATACCATCGGAAAGAACAATTTCTTGAAAATTACAGTCAGAGATTATGGACCCGGAATACCTGATGAGGACATCTACAATGTTACCGAGAAGTTTTATCGTGGCAAGAATGCAGTGGGAAAGCAGGGCTCGGGACTTGGACTTTATCTTGCAAAGTTTTTCATGGAAAAGCAGTTGGGCGGTTTTGAATGTTATAATGATAACGGTTTCGTAGTGGAGTTGTATCTTAAGAAGGTTTGAAAAGAGGAACAAAGATTTGATATTAGTATATTATCTTTTCGTTATAAATATAATAACGTTTGCATTGTTTGGAATTGATAAGTCAAAAGCAAAAAGGAATAAATGGCGAATACCCGAAAGCACGCTTCTTCTGTTTGTTTTTCTTGGTGGTGAAATAGGCGGATTACTTGGAATGAAAATCTTTCATCATAAGACGAAGAAAAACAAGTTCAGAATTACTGTTCCGGTTATGCTTGTTATTGAACTTATTTTGATAGTGTTTTGCCTATATCAGAATTATCATTTGGTGGTGTCGGAATATTCATTTACAAGCGATAAGGTAACGGAAGAACTAGATGGATACCAAATTGTGCATATATCGGATTTACACAATCAGTTTTTTGGTATTAAGCAGAAAAGATTATTGTCAAAGATTAAAAAAAGTAATCCTGATATGATTGTTGTTACCGGTGATATGGTTGATCGCAACCACACAAATTACGGATTGACGCTCGATTTTTTTGAGGGAGCGGTAGGCATTGCACCTGTCTATTATATAGCAGGTAATCACGAGCAGGATCTTATGAACTCTTCGGAATATGAAGACTATATCAGTAAGGTTAAGCAGCTGGGAGTTAATTGTATTGATGGAAGGGCAGTTGATGTTGACGGCTTTTCTCTTATAGGACTACCTTTTGGAATGTATAATGAGCCTGAATCTGATAAGGAATTAAAGATTGCACTTTCGCACGAACCTATATTTCGCGATGCTGATATAACATTTGCCGGACATTATCATGGTGGTCAGATTATTATTCCGGGCAAGGGTGGTTTAATCTCGCCTGGTTTAGTGTTCTTCCCTGAATATTACGGCGGTATGTATGAGAAGGATGGGAAAACGCTTGTTGTAAGTCGAGGGCTTGGTAACAGCTTAGCTCCTGTTCGAATCAACAATTATCCTGAGATAGTTGTCGTGAGATTTAAACAGAAATAATATAATTTAAGAATCAGTTAAGAAATAGAGAAGAATCAGATTAAGACTTCTCTATTTTTTTGTTGTAAGATGTGAACATAGACATGAGACTTTGATGCGTAAGCAAATGATTTGTGGCATGTATGTGGAGTTGTAAAAAAGAGATGGATTAAAAAAGAAGGGAGACAAAACAATGTCAGAAGCAATATTAAAAGTAACAGACTTATCAAAAACATTTTCAAACGAATCGGTACAGCAGCATGTACTTAGAAATCTTAATCTTGAGATTTACAAGGGAGATTTTACGGTAATCATGGGTAACTCCGGTTCCGGTAAGAGTACACTTTTATATGCGCTTTCAGGAATGGATAGACCAACACTTGGAAAGGTTATCTACGGCGACGAGGACATTTCGGGATATTCAAATGACAAGCTCGCAAAGTTTAGAAAGAATCATTGCGGTTTTGTCTTTCAGCAGAATTATTTAAATGATACTATGAGTGCACTCGATAACGTAATGGTAAGCGGGTTGCTAAAAACCAAAGACAGAAAGGCACTTGCCACAAAAGCAAAGGACCTTCTTTCTAAGGTTGAACTAGACGAAATGGATATCCGCAAGTTCCCAACGCAGTTATCTGGTGGTCAGCAGCAAAGGGTTGCGGTTGTAAGAGGAGTAATAAATGATCCCGAAATCCTTTTTGCAGACGAACCTACAGGAGCGCTTAATTCACAGAATACAACGAATGTACTCAACATTCTTTCAGATCTTAACAATGAAGGCCAGAGTATAGTAATGGTAACACATACCATTAAAGCAGCCGAACGCGGTAACAGGATCATTTATCTATCAGACGGCGTTATATCCGATGAGATTAATCTTGGCGAGTATGTCGGTGATTACAAGGATGAGACCAATCCTAATCAGGATTTGGCGATAGAGCGTCATAAGAAACTCAAAGATTTCTTGCAGGAAATGGGCTGGTAGAAAGTGAGGTGCCGTAATGTACAAATTTTTTTTCATAGCAAAGAACAACATAAAAAAACAAAAAGGCGATATGATAACATTTTTCATACTCACATTCTTGTCTGCATTTCTTATCTTTAATTGTGCGTCTACATTGCTTGGTATGGGTAATGTTATGGATGCGAGATTTGAAGAGATTAAGGGTGCACACGAATTGCTTTTTACGGGTGCTTCTGACGTGGAAAACGAGTGTGCCAAGAAAGCCTTTGAAGATAACGAACATATTATAGATTATGAGGCTACACCGTTAATTATTCTATATTCGGAATACAGAAATAAATCAGATAAGGAATGGCAGGAATATCAGTTCTTTATAGAAAGCTTTGACAATGAAAAAGAGTATATGCAGACGCTCGATTATGACGTTGATGGGCTTTCTGATAAAGACATTCTTGTTCCTTACTTTTTGAACAGTAGATTCCAAGTAGGAGATACATTGCAGTTAAGAGTAAATGATAAGGTGTACGATTTTAATGTTGCAGGCTATGTGGAAGATCCGTACTTTGCATCATCAATCAATGTTACAGTGTATTATTCATATATTTCTCAGAAAATGATGGATACATTGAAAGATGAGCAGCCGGATAAGGCGCTTGCCTCCACAGTACACAAGGGTGTTATAGATGAGGGTGAACTTAAACCGACAACATCTAACATTTTCGAATATATATACAGTGTAAATAAGGAAACGGAATATTATACAACAAGCCAGTTAGAGCAGGAAATAACAGAGAGTTATAAGGACTATGTTTCAGCATACAATAATCCGGATGCCGGAATTAACTATAATACCTTTTTAGCTGTCAATTGGCAAATGATGAGAGGCGGGGCGCAGTTTATTCCAATGATAGCAATGGCAGTAATATTCGTGTTTGCAATTCTTATTCTTGTAATCGCTATCATAATTATTTCGTTCAGCATTAAAAACTTTATTCAGAGAAATATGAAAAATACAGGAATCCTTGAAGCTTCGGGCTATACTGTCGGAGAACTTCGTGGGGCGCTTACGGTGCAAATCGTGTTGGTAGCATTTATCGGTGCGGTCCTTGGAGTTATTGTAGCAGTTCTTACTAGCACACAGTTTGGTACATTGGTAAGTCAGGTGCTTGGACTTACATGGAATCAGCCGGTTAATTACAGTATGACAGTGGCTACGGTTATTGTACTGACATTACTTATTTTACTTGTATCAAGAGGTACAAGCAGGATTTATAAGAAGGTGACTGTGTTGGATGCGCTTCGCGGCGGTATCAATACTCACAATTTCAAGCGTAATCTCTTTCCGTTTGAAAAAACATTTCTTCCAACATCAATGGTACTTTCTCTTAAGGAAACCTTCGGTCAGGCAGGAAGAAACATACTCATGGTGTTTATCGTTATTGTACTTACGATTTCAACACTTCTTGGCTTCGGAATGATGGAGAACTTTGGTACTGATCCGGACCGCCTTATGAAAATGATGGCATTTGAGGGTGGAACAATTCTTGTTGAGGCTGACGAGGATTCGGAAGAAGAGCTGCTTGATATGGACGGCGTGGAAAATGTGCTTGAGCAATATGGTTTTGAGCCTATTGTATCAAAGGGTGACAAGGACCAGAACGTGTATACTTACGCATATAATGATATGGATAAGAGACTTAACATGGTGCTGCTTTCCGGACGTACTGCAAAGCATGATAATGAAATCATGGTGACAACGGGAGTGGCTGATGATTTCGGTGTTGATGTCGGTGATGTGCTCAAGATAACATTTGCAGACAAATCCGAAGATTACATTATTACCGGAATTGACCAGAGAATGGACCGCATGGGTAGAGGCGTCAGCATGACATTTGAGGGTGCAAAGAAGCTTCTTCCGGGACTTCCTACAATACAGTATATGATAACCGGCAAAGATGGTATGACATTTGATAAGTTAAATGATAAGGTGACAAAACTTAAAGATGCCGGAAAGATAAATGTTGCAGGAACAATGGATATTGACAAAAATTTGCATGGAACTTTGGCGTCGGTAAATGTTGCAATGAAGATGCTCTGTATAATAATCAGTATAGTGACAACTCTCGTGGTTGTTTTCGTGGAAGCACTTGTTGTTAGAGCAAAGATTGTAAGAGAGTGGAGAAGTTTTGGTATCAGTAAGGCACTTGGTATGACGTCAGGTCAGCTTATACTTCAGATTATGATGTCAAATGTTCCGGTAATTCTTGCAGGAACCGTTATCGGAGCATTGCTTTCAGAATCCGTTGGAAGCAAAGTTTGTATTGCAAGTTTCTCATTGTTCGGTATTAAGCAGATGACATTTTCTATATCGCCAATATGGCAGCTTGTAACAATCGTCGGAATCCTTGCAGTTGCATTGATTACGGCTGGGTTGTTTGGACTTAAGATAAGAACTCTTAATCCGGTGGCAATGATTACGGAGGAGTAAGGGAGGATAAAACAACTATTAAAGGAAGGTTATTTGAATATGTGAAAATAATGAGAATGGGAAGTCTTTTTGGTAAGGCTTCCCATTTTGTTGTTGCTTTTTTGCGAGTTGATAGATGCATTAAATTTTAACTGTTATTTGTTGAATAATATAATCAAGATGATATAATTAAATACATATTGACAGCGGGGTAGTGTCAAGTGAGTTATGAAAAAACAGAGTCAATAAAATAGGCTCGAACGAACCTTTTAATTGCAAATATTATAGCTCGATGATGTCATTCGCCACCCTTGACAGCACACAAAAGAA
>CADBCZ010000080.1 GCA_902793335.1 uncultured Lachnospiraceae bacterium | reverse complement strand
TAGGTGTCGTGTCTATATTAATTTTTTAGCCACCTCAAGATGGCTTGTTTGTGTTGCCATAAAATATTTCTCTACCCACTACGTTTTGTTTTCAAACTTTATCCTATCTGATACGGCTTTAGTGGAATACTCATTCTGTTTTGCTATTGACAATATGATTCCCGGATTCTCGTTAACTCTAGTGTACAATTTTTCACTGTTATTCTCGACAAAAACATCTGCAACATCAGATAGCTTAATAGGCTCTACCCCATCCATATTCATATCAAGCAACACGAAATTCGAAAGACTTTCAACATCATCGAACTTATCGCCTACACGCACGAGATAATCCACATCATCCTCAGTAATATAGCCCGCAGGATAATCAAAGTTTTGAGCTGTAAGAATTCCTTTAATAAGTTCATCAGTTATAATAGTGTTAAGGTCAGCACCCTCGTAAGCTGCATCTTTTGCATCCTTTAAATCATCAGTCTTTGTCTCTAACTCTTTCTCACCCTGTGAGATCTCAGCTTTCGCGGCAGCCATCTGAACATTAGTCTCATTTTCTTTTTCTTTTAGCTTGGTGTAGCCCTTATCAAGCTCCTTTTTACCTGAACTAATCTGTTTTTCTGCACTGTTTAATTCTTTCTTTCCTTTTGCAATTTCATTTAATCCCGCATCTAACTGTGAAACCGAACCTTGAAGAGTTGCTATATATGCAGGCAGGGATGCAAATGTCAAAGTATTGCCTTCTAAATCCTTCTGCTCCGCAAGTTTGCCCTCCATTGTGGCAAGTGCTGCTTTTATCGTTTCCAACTGCGCCTGCATCGAAGGATCCTCCGGATTCATTGCAACTGCCATCTCTAACTGTTCCTTCTGTCCCGACAAAGTCTGATAACTTGTCAAAAGCTCATTAAGAGATGCTATAGCAGACTCCAATTGCGTTTTTTGCTTTTTTAAATCGTTTTCCTGCGTTTCAAGTTCATTTTTTGCCTTCATGACATCCTTCTCGTTGGAAAGCAATTCATACCTTGCATTGTTAATTTTATTTTCTGCCTTGGCAAACTCTTTGCTTGCAGTTTTGCTTCCGCTTTCAATCTGGCTTTTTCCGCTTGAGATTTTACTTTTTCCATCAGCTAATGCATCCTCTGCCTCGGCAAATTTGTCATCAAGTGCCTTGACAACATCTTCGTTTACCTTCTTAACCTTATCCTTGCGTACAATTACCTGAACAGATTCTTCAACCGAACCCATAGTTGTGACCGAAGCAACACCTTCAATTCCTTCAATACGTGAAGATATATTGTTTTCAACATATTCAGTAAGTTCGACTATATCTGTGTCCTGCTTATCAACAGCAGCTATCATAACCGGCAACATATTAGGATTAAGCTTAAGTATCATTGGATTACCAACCGATTCGTCAAAATAGCCTTTAATCTGGTCAAGCTTCTCTCTCATATCTATTGTAGCCGCGTCCATGTTAGTATCAGAATTGAATTCCAATATTACCATGGAATAATTTTCTGAGGACATCGACTGAATAGATGCGATATTATCAATCGTTGCAACCGCCTGTTCGATAGGTTTCGTAACACCTGTTTCTACGGCTTCCGGAGATGCACCCGGATATGATGTCACGACAACCGCATACGGTAGTTCGATTGATGGCAGCAGGTCTATGGTCATTCGGGTATAGACAACTACACCCAAAATGATTACCAATATAATTCCCACTATGACGGTATATGCTCTTTTTACACTAAATTTAGAAATCATAATATTGTCCTTTCTTTTAATATTTTGATAATTGTGCGTTAATTATAAAAACATTTCATCCCCACGCTTTAATGCAACTCTTGCCGCTGTTGCCTCGGTAAGTTTCTTCTCGATACTATCTATATCATCAACAGGTACATCTGCTGTTAAGACTACATTTTCACCATAATCACTGTCTCTTACAGTTATTCCATCCTGTCCCAAAATATATTGAATCTTTCCCAAATCATTATAATTGGTTGTAATAGCTAGCGGTATCACGCACTTCTTTGTAACAATCGCAGTATCCGCAATACACTCCTTTGCAGCTTCAGTATAACTTCTTACAAGCCCACCTGTACCAAGCAGTGTACCACCAAAATATCTCGTAACTACAATACATACGTTATTGAGTCCATTCCCTGTTATCACCTCTAAGATAGGTTTACCCGCAGTACCGGAAGGCTCTCCATCATCCGAGAATCTCTGAATAATACTATCCTCTCCCACACTGTAAGCTGAACAGTTATGTCTTGCATCATAGTGTTTTTTCTTTATTTCATATATAAATGCTTCTGCCTCTTCTTCGCTTTCCACATGTCGAACATATCCTATAAATCTGGATTTCTTCTCGACATATTCACCGGTTCCCGGCTCAATTATAGTATTATATTCTTTTCCCATATTCTCCAAAACATCCTTAATATATGTATAATTCTATTATGCCCTTAAGTAAAATAGTTGCAGTTGTTGTATGCTAATCACATAATCATGGTGGCGAGTATAACATATAAATGTGTAAAAATAAAGTCCTTCATCCCCATTTTGAATAAATATAGCATTTTTTGTCCATGTTTGATATAATGATATTTATTTAAAAATGAATTGATGATATACCGGAGGCATTTTCAATGAACTATTCTAGAAAAAACATAGAAAAAAAGCAGAAAAAGCTTGTATCCAAAAGTCCGAAAAACAAAAACAAGCTGACTTATATTTTATACAAATGTTTTATCTTCATTTTTCTATTTGGCATAGTATCAGGAATTGGTGCAGGTATCGGAATGTTTACATCCATTATAGACAACGCACCGGATATAACTGACATCAAGGAAAGTGTCAAACTGGAGGGATTCCAGACAACCATTTACAATCAGGACGGTTCTGAACTGACCACTCTCTCAACAGCTAATTCCAACCGAATTTATGTAGAATACGAAGATATTCCTCAAACGCTAATAGATGCTTTTATAGCTACTGAGGATTCACGATTCTGGGAACACAATGGTGTTGACGCTAAAGGTATCCTTCGTGCCTTCTTCGTTGGTGTGAAAAACAGAAATTTCTCCGAGGGAGCTTCCACAATAACTCAGCAGCTAATCAAAAACCAGATATTTAATGTAGGTTTAAATGAGAGTACATTTATGGACTCCTTAAAACGTAAGATTCAGGAACAGTACCTTGCAATCGAATTGGAAAAACAGATAGACAAAAAAGACATACTCGAGTTATATCTTAACGCTATCTATCTTGGTCAGGGTTCTAACGGTGTGCAGACTGCTTCGGAAACCTACTTTGGAAAGGAGAACCTTAAAGAACTCACTTTATCAGAATGTGCAGTTATCGCTGCCATTACACAGAGTCCTACCAAATATGATCCTGTCCTTAATCCTGAAAACAATCAAACCAAGAAAAATATAGTCTTGCAAAAAATGCTTGAGCAAAAGCTTATTACTCAAAGTGAATATGACGAGGCAATAGCAGATGATGTATATGCCAGAATATCAAACAACAAGGAAAAAGAAGAAACCACTGAAAAAACTTATAACACATATTATATAGATGCAGTAATCAATTCACTTTCAAATCAGCTTGTTAACGAACTCGGATATACCGAAACCCAGGCCTATAATACTATATATTCCGGCGGTCTTTCGATTTACATTAATCAGGACGCAAAGATTCAGGAAATATGCGATGAGGAGATCAACAACCCAGACAACTATCCAAAAACAACAAGTGTTGCTCTTTCATATGCACTAACTCTGACAGATCCAAAAACAGAAGAATTACACAACTATTCAAGCGGACACTTAATCAATTATTATGCAGAAAAGACAGGTAATCAGAAGTATAATCTCATTTATTCAAGCGAAGAGACTGCAAGAGCCGCAGCAGATGAATTCAAGGCTGCAATGATTGAGAAAACAGGTTATAAAGAATTGGCTGAATCGTTTTCTACCACTATTCAGCCACAGACCTCATTTGTTATACTCGATCAGAAAACCGGTTATGTCAAGGCCATATGCGGAGGTCGTGGAGATAAGGTTGGTAATCTTACTCTCAACAGAGCTACCGATTCTAAGCGCCAGCCGGGGTCGACCTTCAAGGTGTTGGCCGCCTACGTTCCTGCACTTGATAACGCCGGCATGACACTCGCCACTTCATTTGTTGACGAGCCTTTAAGTTACAGCAACGGAACTCCTGTCAAGAACTGGTACGGCGATTATCGCGGAGTTCAAACCATAAGAACTGCTATTAAAGATTCAATGAATATAATCACCGTAAAATGCTTTCAGGAGGTTACTCCACAGGTCGGTTATGATTATCTATGCAACATGGGAATAACAACACTTAGGAATGGTTCCGTTTCAGTTAACGGAGTCGCAGAAAATGATATTAACGAGTCGCTTTGTCTCGGTGGACTTACAGAAGGTGTTACTAACTTAGAACTTACCGGAGCTTATGCATCCATAGCCAATAACGGTACTTATGTTGAACCGACATTTTTCTCAAAAGTCTTAGACCATAATGGCAACGTGTTAATTGATAATGCTCCGGAAACCAAACAGGTAATGAAAGAAACTACCGCATGGCTGATAAATAATGCAATGCAGGATGTTGTTAAATCAGGAACCGGAACTGCTGCCAGACTATCAAGCGGAATGGTTGTATCAGGAAAGACAGGAACCACATCTAGCAATTACGACTACTGGTTCTGCGGTTCAACTCCTTATTATACTGCCAGCATTTGGATGGGATATGATTCAAACACTGATTTTTCAAACAGCAACCTACACAAGGTTATATGGAGAAAGATCATGGATAAAATTGTAGCTGAGGAAAAGCAGGATACTTCTGCTACCTTTGAAAAGCCAAGTAACATCGTAACCGAAAAAGTTTGCGCCACCTCAGGTCTGTTACCTGCACCTAATGTATGTACTTCAATAATAACAGAGTACTTCGCCAAGGATACCGTTCCAACAAAAACCTGTGATCTTCATCAGAGTATTAAACTTTGTGATGAGACGCACTACAAGGCAACCAGTCAGTGTCCACACACAACAACCTATAACTATTCGGTTAATGAAAATGGAGACATAACATTAAAAGACGCAGACTTCGCTCCGCCTGCTGATTTCATTGACACACCATGTCCGGAGCATCCGGAAAAAGAGAAGAAGAAAAAGAAATCCGATGACGAATCAGATGAATTCTATAATGATCAGACAGTATATAATATCAGAGCAAATACAGACGGTGATGGATATATTTCCGGACCATTGTATGCATTTGCAGGTGATTCCATAACACTTACATTTAATGCCAACCCGGGTTCTACACTTACGAATGTGGTAATAGACGGTGTAGCACAGGGCGCAATAACCTCCTATACATTTGAGAACATCTCTTCAGACCACGAGGTTATAGCAATCTTTGTTATGGATGAAAACATAAATGCAGAGCCAATAGCACCGGAAGGTACACCACTGTTTATGCGTATCTCCGATGATTTCAAAAAACTTTTTCATCTATAAAATTACAGTAATATAATTAAAGTTACGAAATATCATATCATCACAAAAACAGCAGAATATCAAATATCCTGCTGTTTTTTTCTTCTATTTAAATTCCAGTCCTACTACATATACTTTATGATTTACTTTGCCATCTTCGGCTGAAATACAAGCGAGGCAAGATAGGCAAAAATAAGAGCCGCCGAAGTTCCTACTGCCGCCATCTTAAAGCCCCCGCGAAATACTCCAATTAATCCATCGCTATCAATCGCTTCCCTGATTCCCTTCCACAGGTTATATCCAAAACCGGTAAGCGGAACCGATGCACCACTTCCCGCAAATTTCAAAAACGGCTCATATATCTGCAAAGCTCCAAGGATTGCTCCTGTACAGACAAGCAGTACCATTATCCTCCCCGGCATGAGCTTGGTTTTTTCCATCATTATCTGTGCTACCATACATATCAGACCACCCACCACAAACGCTTTAATATATACCATTTTCTCCTGCTATACTCCCTTCTCAATTACTATTCCATGTGCTATTCCCGGAACACTTTGTCCCTCATTATAGCTGACGGTTGACAGCAATGCTCCTGTTGGCACAAACAATATACGCTTTACCTCACCACTTCTTAATTCACTCATCAGTTTTCCCGCAAGCGTCACTGCAGAACATCCGCAACCAGAACCACCCGAATGTGTATCCTGTCTTTCATCATCATAGATCATCATTCCGCAATCCATATGAACACCTGCAATATCAGTATTCTGATCACGCAACAATTTACATAATATTTCACTTCCTATAACTCCGAGGTCACCGGTCACTATCCTGTCATAATCCTCTGGCTTCCTGTCAAAATCCTTGAGATGGTGATAAATGAGATCTGCAGCTGCAGGTGCCATGCAAGCGCCCATGTTGAGCGAATCCTTGACACCATAATCCACAACTTTACCCGTTGTAATCCCTGTTATTACAACATCACCATACTCCTTAGACAGAACAAATGCGCCACTTCCCGTCACTGTCCAGGTAGAAGACATAGGTCTCTGATTACCATATTCCAAAGGAAATCTGAACTGTTTTTCAGCTCCTCCAAAATGGCTTGAAGCAGCCGCTATTACGGTATCTGCAAAACCACTGTGTACAGTCATTGAAGCCAATGCCAAGGCTTCACCCATGGTCGAACAGGCGCCATACAATCCAAACAGCGGAATCCTTAACTCCATAACTCCAAAGGTAGTTGCAATTAGCTGTCCCAACAGATCTCCTGCAAACAGATATCTTACATCCTCCGCTTTAAGTTTTGCTTTTCTCAAAGCCAAAAGGATGGTTTCCTTAAGCATCTCACTCTCTCCCTCTTCCCACGAATCTTTACCGAAAGTTGCATCCTCCACGGTTTTATCAAATGTATCTTTAAGCGGTCCCTCTCCTTCCTTAGGTCCCACAACAGATGCCGATGACATTATGTGCACCGGTTTATCAAATGCTACACTCTGAGTCCCTAACTGCAGTCCTTTTTTCAAACTTTCACCTCATTTCATATCCGGATATCATTTTTCAAAACTTATCAAAAACGAATAACCTGTTGTAAATGTTGTAAAAAAAAGGTGCTACATTAAGTAACACCTTTCATCGTTATTAGTATCTGCATAGCCTAACTATTTATTCATTATTTAATCATTTTTATTACTCTGCAGCAGTACCGGAAATCATCCATGGTGACGGCTGAGCTACCATGATACTTCTCTTATCACTCTTAGAAACCGAAATCTGTAAAACCTCTGTCTCGTTAATATTATATTTTTCAAAAATGTTCTTAATATTAACAACCATATCCAGCTCTAATGTATAAATGATAAACTGCATCTTAGGATTAACCTTAAGGAGCACTTTAATCTCTTCCTCAAGCCTCCTAGATGCCACGATAAATGATAACCTTGGAGTGGGAACACTTGCAAGATTATCCTCTGTAACTCCGGAAATAATCTCAATATTATGTACTCCGAACTTACTGACATTATCCTGCATCGCTCTCATATCTCTCGAATCAGGCTCTACTGCAATTATTGTTCCCTCACTGGCCTCTATCGCAGCCTCTATCGCAATACTCTCACCGCTTACAATACATATTGTATCACCCACGTCGCAGGAAAGCATATTCATTATTACGGATCTTATCTCATGTCCTACATAGTTAACAGAACCCTTTGTAAAGAATTCATTCTTGATACCAAAACGCGATGCCTCTCGTGTATTCTCATTAATTACAAAGATAACAACCGGCTCTGTAATCTTCTTGTCCATGAAATCCTTAACCTTACAGTTCTCCACTTTATTATCAGCAGAAAGGCCGTAGCCAACCCACATATCCAAGTCACCGTAATCTCCCTCCCACATCTCGTAGAAAAGCTCCGGATGACTCTCGTCAGCAAATATCATAACCCGCTTATGTGTTTCTATTGTAGGAAGCACATTCTTCTGCTTACCGCATATATTAAGCATTTTGATTTTTTCCGGACTTACCCCCATACGATCAGCGAAATTACCAACCCAATCAAGCATCTCACTGTTGTTATACATATCCATTCCACTTGATCCCATAACAAATACCTCCTAATAATATTATTAATATTATATTACCTAATTATTGTAGCATTTTTTGCCTTTTATATCAATGTCTTTTCATATACTGAATATGAAATTCGGTACCGACACCTTTCTGTGAATCAACCCTGATATCTCCGTTATCAGCTTCAATAATACACTTTGCCAATGACAAACCGATACCAATGCTTTCAGAACTTGCATTCTTTGCCTTATAGAAACGCTCGAAAATATGCTTTCTGTCTTCATCAGTCATTCCTTCACCCTCGTCACGGATAACAATCTCGGTATAAACATCATTTTGAGAATAACTGATATAGATATGACTTTCAGATTCACTGTGTTCTACAGCGTTTTTTATAATGTTGCTAAGCGCCTCTCTCTCCCAGTTAAAATCTCCGACAAAGGTTACTCTCTTTTGGTCTCTGTTATCATTTTTAACACTCACATCAACATTTTTTAACTCTATAAGCACTGATAACCTTTCAAGACAATCTGTCAGAAGCTCATCAACAAGAATTTCCTTTGCATTAAGCTTAATCGTCCCCGCATCGAACTTTGCAAGCTTAAGCATACTGTTTACCAATGATAACATCCAGCTTATCTGCATACTTATGGAACGGATGAAATCCTGCCTCAGCTCAGTAGGCATATCAGGTTCATCATAAATGTTGTCCAACATAATTGTTATAGACGCAAGAGGTGTTCTTAGCTGATGAGATATATCCTCCATTGAGCGCGACAAATCAGCATTTAACTTAGTTTCATATTCCGAAGTTTCCCTAAGCAGCATTGTCGTCCTAAATATCTCATTTCTGAGAAGTGTCAGGTCATCCTCATCATTATCTCCGGTCTTTAAATCATAATTTCTCTTATTAAGCTCACTAAGATAGGCAGCAATATCATTAATCTTTCTTTTCTGTCTGTAATGACTAATAAAAAATACAACAATCACCAGACTGATAGTCAAAAACAAAACCAACCCATTCCAGACAAGCAATCGTTTTCTCTCATTAGAAAAATTAATCTTATAATAATCCTCGTCATAACCATACTTAGACAAAATATCACGACCTACATTTGCATCTCCGCTTCTTCCCTTTAACGCATCCATCAACTCGATTTCAGACAACTTCGGATAATTAGTCTTTATGGAGCCAACTATATTCTCCAGTTCATTCTTTCTGTCATTTGCTATGCATTTGCTTATATAAATGTTACCACAAAACATCAGCAAGAGACCAAACAGAAATACTATTATCATTTTTATGAGTATTTTTCGTGTTCTTATATTATTCATTTGTTCTCCTGCTCTACTCTATATCCAACACCTTTTACAGTCTTGATCACATCTGCATCTCCAAGCTTTTCGCGAATCCTCTTGATATACACTGTAAGTGTGTTATCCTCAACAAAGTTACCCGCCATGTCCCATATCTTGTCAAGAATCTGTTGTCTTGTAACAGTTCTTCCTATATTCTGAAACAACATAAGCAATATCTTATACTCAAGAGCAGTAAATGTAACTTCATTATCATCAACATATACTATATCCTTATCAGCGTCTATTTTTACCCTGCCGGCAGATAAAGATTTCCGGTTTTTACCTGTTCTTCTCATAACATTATTAATTCTTGATATCAGTTCCTTGTTTCTAAAAGGCTTAATTATATAATCATCAGCACCCATATCAAGACCATGTACAACATCATTTTCCTCACCTTTGGCTGTCAGGAATATTACCGGTATTCCACGTTCTTCTTTGATAGTTTTGCACACGCTTCTTCCATCTCCATCAGGCAACATTATGTCTAGTATTGCAATATCAAAATCTTTTCCTTCATCCAGGATATCTCTGACCATTGCATAACTCATTGCAGTTGTCACCTCAAACTGCTCCTGTTCTAACGTATATATAAGTCCCTTTACTATCATTGGACTGTCCTCTACTAATAAAACCTTAATTTTCATATATTTAATCCTCCAATCTTATTCTCATCTATAAATTGGGGTTTGTACGCGAAACTCTTCTTAAATTTTGTATGCATAGTCTGTTTGCCTGATTTAGTTTTTATAAATGCGTGCGCTTAGATAAAAAATTTTATTTCTATGACTGTTTGTCCGAAAAAAGAGTTTCTAAGTATCCTGTACAATATATTCAACAATACGCGAACGGCTTATATGCGACATCCTTGTCG
>CADBCZ010000079.1 GCA_902793335.1 uncultured Lachnospiraceae bacterium | reverse complement strand
AATATATTGTACAGGATACTTAGAAACTCTTTTTTCGGACAAACAGTCATAGAAATAAAACTTTTTATCCAAGCGCACGCATTTATAAAAACTAAATCAAACAAACTGCTATGCATACAAAACCTAAAAGAGTTTCGCGTACAACCCCAAATTTGTTCAACAGACAGAAGTTTTTAGTGGAGGTAAGTTTTTTCTTACCAAGTTAATATTTTTTGCGTACTTGATATGTTTTTTGTATTACCCTATACTCTTAAAAGCACATCAAACCGGTTGATACTATCAGTTGCTATATGTAACATAAGTTAATTGCGATACTCTCAAATACGAAAGGATTATTATTATGAAAAAATTCTATAAAAAAATACGGTTTTTATACTCTAATTGCCTACCTTGTTTTATCTTATTTCTACATGCCACTTGGAATTATCGCCATCATATGTATGGTTTCTCCAATTCTATTCGCCGCAATTGGAAAAGGCAGATACTGGTGCGGTAATTTCTGTCCCAGAGGGCTGTTTTTCCAAAATGTAACCGGCAGATTTTCTAAAAATAAAGCAATACCCAAAATCCTAAAAAGCGTGGGGTTTAGATTATTTATGGTAATATTCATCATTAGCAATTTTGGCATCGGAGTCTATCAAAACCGAGGTGATGTCGCAGGCATAGGGTTCGTTTTCTACCGAATTATTATTATCACTACTATATTCGGCATAATCATTAATACAATATATATGCCTAGAACCTGGTGCGCATTTTGTCCTATGGGTTCCATCGCAACATTCATTACAAAATGTATGCGAAATCAGGGTTCATGCGCAAAAACAATATGTAAAACTTTCGCTCACTAACCGAAAATGATAACAAAACATTACTACAAACCACAATTTGTAATCGAGAAAAACTGCCACGTGTTATGTAACCACGTGGCAGCAAAATATAAAAACATAAATATTTTATTTCTTTCCAAATCCTTTTTTCTTCTTCTTCTGACCCGAGAAGCTGAAATCTCCCGCTGAATCTGTCGATCTTCTTGCAGTCGAAGCCGACCCGGTAGTCTCTTCAAAATTATTAAGTATATTCTTCTGCTCCTCTGTAAGCTTATCAGGAACCTGAACAACAAGTGTAACATAAAGGTCACCCCTGGTATTCTTATTACGAAGTGTGGGAACACCCTTACCTTTAATTTTAATCTTTGTATCAGTCTGCGTACCTGCTTTAATATCATACTCCATAGGTCCGTCTATTGTATTGATCGTTATGGTACCTCCTAATGCAGCCTGAGTAAATGTTATAGGCTCTGTAGAGAACAAGTCATACTCCTGACGCTGGAACTGTGGATGACGATCAACCAATACTGTAACAAGAAGATCTCCTCTTCCACCACCGTTAGTTCCCGGCTCACCCTTTTCTCTAATTCTAATACTCTGCCCATTATCAATTCCGGCAGGAACAGCTACCTGAATCTTCTTCTTACTCTTAACATATCCTGTTCCTGAGCACTGAGTACACTTATACTTGATAACCTTACCGGTTCCAGAACACTCCGGACATGTCTGCATATTACGAACAACGCCGAAAAGTGACTGCTGTGTAAACACAACCTGACCTTTACCATTACATTTAGGACAAGTCTCAGGATTATGTCCCGGCTGCGAACCTGTACCATGACAAGCAACACATTCATCTTTTAACGGAAGTTCTAACTCTTTCTGACATCCAAAAACAGCCTCGTCAAACTTAACTCGAACGCTGGTCTTAATATTAGCTCCCTTAATAGGGCCGTTAGACTGACGTGAACGTGTCCCACCAAACATATCTCCAAAGATATCTCCAAAGATATCGCTCATGTCTGAAAAATCAAAACCACCAAATCCGCCACCCATACCGCTATTAGGATCAAATGCAGCATGGCCGAACTGATCATATTTAGATCTTGTATCCGGATCACTCAAAACCTTATACGCTTCTGAAGCCTCTTTGAACTTAGCCTCAGCCACCTCATCACCAGGATTCATATCCGGATGATATTTTTTAGCAATCGCACGGTACGCTTTCTTAAGTTCAGCATCCGATGCATTCTTGGGAACTCCAAGCACTTCATAATAATCTCTTTTTGTTTCTGCCATCTTCCTCACCTATACTATTCATCAAGAGCGCCCACGACTATATGCCGTGGGAGCATCGCTTTGCAACATTATGAATTAAATCTCTGTGTAATCGCCGTCAACAACGTCACCCTCTTCATAAGAAGTAGGACCTTCAGCACCTGTACCCGCATTTGCTCCAGGACCATTCTGCTCATAAAGCTTAGCAAAGAGGTTCTGAGCACTGTTCATAAGAGTCTCTCTTGAACTCTTAAGCTGTTCTACATCATAGTCACTCATGTTTTCAGGATCTGTGCTTGCAACAAGATTCTTGAGAGCCGCAAGATCAGCTTCAACCTTAGTCTTATCCTCACCTGAAAGCTTATCGCCTACATCCTGTAAAGCTTTCTCTGTCTGGAATACCATTGCATCTGCATCATTTCTTGCCTCAATTGCCTCTTTACGCTTCTTATCCTGAGCTTCATATTCAGCAGCTTCTTTAACTGCTCTTTCGATATCATCATCTGACATGTTAGAACCAGCAGTAATTGTGATATGCTGCTCTCTACCTGTTCCAAGATCCTTAGCAGATACGTTAACGATACCATTTGCATCAATATCAAATGTAACCTCTATCTGAGGAACACCACGTCTTGCAGGAGCAATACCATCGAGACGGAAACGTCCAAGAGTCTTATTGTCTCTTGCAAACTGTCTCTCACCCTGGACGATATGGATATCAACCGCATCCTGATTATCCTGAGCTGTAGAGAATATCTGACTCTTCTTTGTAGGAATTGTTGTATTTCTATCAATAAGTCTTGTAGCAACTCCACCCATTGTCTCAATTGAAAGTGAAAGTGGTGTTACATCAAGAAGAAGGATTTCACCTGCACCTGCATCTCCGGCAAGCTTACCACCCTGGATAGATGCACCAATTGCAACACACTCATCAGGATTAATTCCCTTAAATGGCTCTTTTCCTGTAAGTCTCTTAACCTCTTCCTGAACAGCGATGATACGTGTAGAACCACCAACAAGAAGTACCTTATCAAGCTCTGAAGCTGTAAGACCAGCATCGTTAAGAGCTGTTCTGACCGGCTCTGAAGTCTTAGCTACAAGATGTGAAGTAAGCTCATCAAATTTAGCTCTTGTAAGATCCATATCAAAATGCTTAGGACCTTCTGCTGTAGCAGTGATGAATGGAAGGTTGATGTTAGTTGTTGTCTGTGAAGAGAGCTCTTTCTTAGCCTTCTCTGCAGCTTCTTTAAGTCTCTGCATAGCCATCTTATCAGTTGATAAATCTACACCTTCTGTCTTCTTGAACTCATCTAACATATACTGTGTTACTACATTATCGAAGTCATCACCACCGAGCTTATTATCACCGGCTGTTGCAAGAACCTCAATAACTCCGTCACCAATCTCAATGATAGATACATCGAATGTACCACCACCAAGGTCATATACCATAATCTTCTGCTCATTTTCATTATCAAGACCATATGAAAGAGCTGCAGCTGTAGGCTCGTTGATGATACGTTTTACATCAAGACCTGCGATACGTCCTGCATCTTTAGTTGCCTGTCTCTGTGAATCCGAGAAATAAGCAGGAACTGTAATAACTGCTTCTGTAACCTTTTCACCAAGGTAGCTCTCTGCATCAGTTTTGAGCTTCTGGAGAACCATTGCTGAAATCTCCTGTGGTGAATAATTCTTATCATCTATAACAACTTTATAATCTGAACCCATATGTCTCTTGATAGAAGAGATTGTCTTATCAGCATTTGTTACCGCCTGACGCTTAGCAGGCTCACCTACAACACGCTCTCCTGTCTTTGTAAATGCTACAACAGATGGTGTTGTTCTTGCGCCTTCAGCATTGTTAATAACAACCGGCTTACCACCTTCCATAACAGCTACACATGAATTAGTTGTACCTAAATCAATACCAATAATTTTTCCCATGATTATTATCCTCCTAAATTATATTAAATAATTCTATTATTGATTTCTGAATAAATATTAATTAGCAACTTTAACCATACTATGTCTCAAAACTTCTTCCTTGTACATATAACCTTTCTGAAGTTCCTCAGCCACAACATTCTCTCCAAGTTCCTCATCCTCTATATGCAATACAGCATTGTGATAATCAGGATCAAATGCCTGACCTTCCGCATTCATCGGCTTAACGCCAATATCCTCTAATATGACCATGAGTTGTTTGTAAATCTTGTCAACACCCTGTTCAAAAGCTCTTTCTTTATCCTCTTCCGGAATTGTCTGAAGAGCTCTTTCAAAATTATCAACAACCGGAAGGAGTTTCTCAAGCACTTCCTTCGCACCTATGTCATACATATGCTTTGACTCTTTTTCATTACGATTTCTTGCATTTTCAAACTCAGCAAGCAATCTCTTATAGCGGTCATCCGCATCTGCCAAGAGTTCTTTTTGTTTTTCAATTTCAATTTCCAACGCCTTCGCATTACTGTTTCGGCGATTATTCTTCTTTCCTTTGACCGGCTTCTTATCTGCCTCCTCTGAAGTTTCTTTTGTTTCAACTTCTGTCTCTTCGGTTGTTTCTATTGTAACGTTCTCAACCGATTCCTCTTTTGGCTTTCCTGTCGGTTTTTTCTTATCTGCCACTTTTCCACCCCTATTCTTTTTTCTTGAATATTTCGTCTAACTCTCCCGTAAGATTCTTAAGAGTACTTACAACTTTCTGGTAATCCATTCTCTTAGGTCCTATAATTCCTATAGTTCCCTTAGCACCTTCTGCCAACTCATATGTTGCAGTAACAATACTGCAATCCTTCATCGACTGTACAGGCGACTCTTCACCGATATATACCTGTATTCCATTACTGCTATCACTGTGAATTGATTCATCTATCAACTCATCAAGCCCCTGACCATCCTCCAAAGCCTCTAAAAGCTTCGTTGTCTGTTCAACATTTCCAAGTTCCAGATACTTAAGCATATTCGTTGTACCATTCGTATATATCTCAACCTCATCTGCTTCATGAATTGCCTCTGTGATTCCCTGAAATATCGCCTCCATCACATCCGCAAATTCTCCGGCCTGATTCTTGATAGTCTGGATCATCTCCAAATTGATATCCTGCAGGGATGCTCCTTGAAGAAAAGTGTTGAGTAAAACATTAAGCTTAAGAATCTCATCATTTTCCATATATCTTTCCACAGGAATCAGCTTATTACGTATCACATTGTTATCAACAACAATTACCGCTAATATCTGATTATCGTCAACCTGTGAAAGTTGAATGAACTTGAGCTTAGAGTTCTGATACTGAGGCGCTGAAACCAATGCCGCATAATTAGTATTATATGCCAATACTTTTGCAACCTGTTTGAGCATTGACTCCATCTTGTCAACACGTTCAAGAAGTTGTGTTTTCATCTCCTCCATCTCATTATCCTTCTCAACCATCATCTGATCCACATACAATCTGTAGCCCTGATCTGTCGGGATTCGACCTGCGGAAGTGTATGGCTGTTTGAGAAGTCCCATCTCTTCCAAATCCTGCATCTCATTTCGAATCGTCGCAGAAGAAAGGTTAAGGTCAGTAAACTTGGAAATCGTTCTTGAACCAACCGGTTCACCCGTTTCCAGATAGTTTGTGATAATCGCCTTAAGAATCTTCAATTTTCGATCATCTATCTCCATCTATCAGACCCCTTTCCTGCCTTAATTCATTTATTAGCACTCAACAACTCCGAGTGCTAATATCATGATATAGAGTAACACCCTGCTATAGTTTTGTCAAGGAAAATCTTAATAAAAATAGAATATTTTATATAAAAAACACAGAGTATATTCCCGATTAAAAATCCAAAGAATATTCTCTGTGTTACTAATTGATTAATATATATATTAGATAAATCAAAATCAGTTTTTCAATATTAATATATCATCATGTCTTTTTAATAAATGTCGCATTACATTTAGGGCATCTGATACTGACCTTGTTCTTTCCCTTAGGAACTCTTATTACCTGTTTGCAATTGCTGCATACAAAATATACATATTCAGCATCCTTCATGCTTCTGACCTTCATCTTGACTATCAGCTTACCATAATCAACAAGTCTCACCACTCTTCCCATATAGCGCATATAGACATCATTCTCTACCTTGCGTTTATCAAGCTTGGTTGAGAATACTCTCACATAGCAAAGCACTACAAAAACTGCTCCTATCAGCACGAAAACCCAGTTATGTGTAAACAACGCTGCTGTTACAAATATAAAACCGATAAGCATTATGAAATTATTGAGTTCGTCAAGACCACATCTTCTCGACATAACATATCTCATGTCTTCACGAAACATATTAATGTATTTTTTGAACATCAAATCACCAGCTTTCAAATAATTCGTGTAACATTATAACCAAAAGATTTTATAAGTGCAATTATTTTTTACGATAATATAATCACAAATTTAATCTATCAATTTTTTATATTAGAAATTCCTGTTTGTAACATCATTACTCACAGCAAGAATTCAGCCATTATCGTATTGCTTACGTCTATCCCTTTATCGCTTAGATAAATGTTATCCCCATCTACACCAAGATATCCAAGTTCGGAATATTTTTCAATCACCTTACCATACACATCATGGATACTTTTCCCGAATCTTTCCTCGAATGTACTTATACTCACACCTTTAATACACCTTAGTCCTAAGAACATGAACTCTTCCATACGATCTTTGTCCTTAAGCACTTGTATCTCAGTATAACAATTTCCTATCAATTCTTTAACAGAAGAAACATCCGTCCAACCGGATCCATACTTCGAAAATCTACCTATATATTCATCTATATTGTCAACGCCCTTGAAACGTACATATACCGCATCATTATCAGTCATCTCTCCAATATTGTATTCATCTTCACCAACATTATATTCGTCATACACAGACGGCTTCATCTCTAATCCACCATCAAGTTTCATATATGACGATGCTCCAAGTCCTACGCCCAGATATTCTCCACCGGTCCAATATCTTAGATTGTGTCTGCATTCATATCCGGTCTTTGCGTAGTTGGATATCTCGTACCTCTCATATTCCGCCTGTCCCAGCAACAGTTTTGTTCTCGAATATTGTCTTCGGTCAATTTCATCCGTAGGTAATTTTGACAGCAGTTCTTCATCTTCTGCAAGCGGAGTACCATCTTCAACTATAAGACTGTAAGCAGAAATATGTTCCGGTTGCATTTCAACAACCCTTCCCAAAGTCTTAACATACGACTCCATGCTCTCAGAAGGAAGTCCCGACATAATATCAATGTTGATATTGGAAAAGCCAACCTCTCTTGCCCTGCTGTAGGCAGCAACAAACTGATCATAATTATGTACACGCCCAAGAATATTAAGCATCTCATTATTTGTACTCTGTAGTCCTATCGACAGACGATTGATACCATAACTTCTGTAAGCCTTAAGTTTATCACTGGTAAGACTATCAGGATTACCCTCAATCGTAATCTCAGCATTTTCTGAAAGAGTAAATGTTTCCCTTACCTTATCAATTACCTTTCCAATGTACTCCGCAGGTACATAGGATGGTGTACCGCCTCCGAAGAATATTGTAACTACTTCATATTCATCAGAAATCAGGCTATATGCTCCAATCTCCTTGCAAAGAGCATCAATGTATTCTCTCTGCTCTACAATACTGCAACCACCAAATGACAGAAAATCACAATATTTGCATTTCTTTTTACAGAAAGGAATATGTATATATAAACTTAAAGATTTTTTATCCACGTTGACAGTATCTCCTTATATCCCTAACCCTTATTATTCATCATCAAGTTTAAGTACGCTCATAAATGCCTTCTGCGGAACCTCAACATTACCTATCTGGCGCATACGTTTCTTTCCTTCCTTCTGCTTTTCAAGAAGCTTCTTCTTACGTGTGATATCACCGCCGTAACATTTTGCAAGAACATCCTTCTTATAAGCTTTAACAGTTTCTCTTGCAATTATCTTGCTTCCGATTGCAGCCTGTATAGGAATCTCAAACAGGTGTCTTGGAATCTCAGTCTTTAACTTCTCACACATTTTACGTCCACGCTCATATGCCGTGTCAGCATGTACGATAAATGAAAGAGCATCCACTTCTTCTTTATTGATAAGAATATCCAGTTTAACAAGATTAGAACGAACATAACCGTTTAATTCATAATCAAATGACGCATAACCTCTCGAACGTGATTTTAACGCATCAAAGAAATCGTAAATGATCTCATTTAACGGAAGATCGTATTTGAGCAACGCTCTGGTCTCTTCCATATATTCCATGCTCTTATATACACCTCGTCTTTCCTGACAAAGCTGCATGATAGGTCCAACATAATCCTTAGTTACCATTATCTCTGCGGCAACAAACGGCTCCTCCATATAATCAATCTGTGATGGATCCGGCATATTAGACGGATTGGTAAGCTCTATCATCTCTCCGTCAGTCTTATGGATACGATATACAACTCCCGGTGCGGTAGTCACAAGATCGAGATTATACTCTCTCTCAAGTCTCTCCTGAATGATCTCAAGATGGAGAAGTCCTAAGAAACCACAACGGAAACCAAAACCTAAAGCAATGGAAGTCTCAGGCTCATACGAAAGCGCCGCATCATTTAACTGCAATTTTTCAAGAGCATCACGAAGATCAGGATACTTTGCTCCGTCAGCAGGATACAAACCACAATACACCATAGGATTAGCTTTCTTATAACCGGGAAGTGCCTCTTCGCATGGATTATTGGCATCAGTCACAGTATCACCAACACGCGTCTCCTTAACATCCTTAAGACTGGCTGTAATATATCCAACCATACCCGCTGAAAGCTCGTCCTGAGGAATGAACTGCCCCGCACCGAAGATTCCGACTTCAACTACCTCAACCTCAGCGCCTGTCGCCATCATTTTGATAACGCTTCCGCGTTTAACTACACCGTCAAACAATCTACAGAAAATGATAACACCCTTGTATGCATCATATTTACTGTCAAAGATAAGAGCTTTAAGCGGACCGTTCACGTCACCTGACGGTGCGGGAATCTTAGTTACGATCTGCTCTAAAACCTCATCAATATTAAGACCCGTCTTAGCGGAAATTCTCGGAGCATCCTGTGCTTCTATTCCGATAACATCCTCTATCTCATTGACAACTCTTTCAGGCTCAGCACTTGGAAGATCTATCTTATTGATAACAGGCATAACATCAAGATCATTGTCAATGGCAAGATAAACATTTGCCAGAGTCTGTGCCTCAATTCCCTGGGCAGCGTCCACGACTAAGATCGCACCCTCACAGGCAGCAAGGCTTCTTGAAACCTCATAGTTAAAATCGACATGCCCCGGAGTATCTATAAGATTGAATATGTATTCCTCTCCGTCCTTTGCCTTATACACTATTCTTACAGCCTGAGCCTTGATCGTTATACCGCGTTCTCTCTCAAGGTCCATGTTGTCAAGAACCTGTGCCTGCATCTCTCTGTCTGTAAGAAGTCCCGTCTTCTCTATTATTCTATCTGCAAGCGTTGATTTGCCATGATCTATATGCGCAATAATGCAGAAATTACGTATTTTACTCTGATCTAAATGTGACATTTTATTCTCCTTAATCTATAAACTATCCACTCATAGGTATGATGAAAATACTTTGCTCATTATAACATAAATCATTCAAAACACAACATCATTCTCCTACAATGGAATAATACGCCACGTTCATATCATAGTAGTATACCTCAAGTTCAATATTTGATTTTAACAGTGATAATTCACTGTCAATAACATCAACTTCTGACGCTTCACCTGCACCTTTCAAAGTCTTCATCTGATCAACTACAGCAGTCAATGTCTCTACTTCCTTTTCTTTTGCTTTAATATTAGCAACAGCGTTCTTACAATCAGTAACATATCTTGCTATATTAAGTACCTCTGTCTCTGTTTTTCCCTGACAATAGGATTCTATATCACCTGTTTCCTTAATCGACTTAACATCAACATCATCAAATTTAAGACCAAGTTTTTCCATGATAAATCTGTTGTAACCAGCTTCATTGTCGCAAATGCTTTTTTGATAAGCTATCTGCTGTTCCTGTGTTTCTATCTGCTTAACAGCAAGATCAGTAATCTCCCCTTTTCATTTGTTTTGCACACATCTTTACTCATCTTCCTCTTTATCTCTCTCCTTTTTATATTTTTTTATTTCAAAAAAAACAATGTATATATAGTTAAATATATTCCATAGATTAAAATAATAGCTACAAAAATATTTTTCCTATCCAATTCCAATACAAACCACAATAATGCAACCAAAGAATACAACATTCCAGAATTAGCTTGAACATATTCATCTGTAGCACCTTTTATTAATCTCGCAAAATCTTTTATATTTGCTAAAGTAATAATAGTTAATACGATTATTGAACTAATAATTTTACCTGCCATTTACACCACTCTCATCTTCCGTATAATCTTAATTTGTGTATTGCATATTTTCTCTCACCCTTCTTATATATTATCCCTTAGTTCAGGTATCAACTTTACCACCGGATAATTATCATAATAGTCAATCAATCCTTTATTAACCCAACCGTGTATTGTTATCTTATAGTCTGACTTTTGAGGTTTCCCTTACGGGTATGCCGTTATAATATAGCTAGCATAATTAAAGTTAGGGAAGATGATATTAGTTATTACGAATTTCTCATCATACCTTTCTTCCAAATATGTACTAACA
>CADBCZ010000078.1 GCA_902793335.1 uncultured Lachnospiraceae bacterium | reverse complement strand
CTTCTAAACAATCATGGTCTACTTGTCACGCCCGTCTACCGACGGGCTTATTTTAACTCAAAAGTTCTCCGCAGGAGAACTTTCCTATAAAGTAAAAAAGGAGCCGATCAGATCGTACTCAAACCGACTCCAATTTCATTCCATACTATAAATCAATACCTTGTAGCATCCTTAGGTATTCTCAGAACTACTTTAACACAACATTCACAGTTCTTAACATCGCTCACTTCAACAACTTCACAAGAATAAGAAGAACCTTTTGTTAGTCTATCGAAAACCCCCTCACTATAATATCTAGGAACGTACCCTAGCACCTCACCATCGCAAGAAAGAATCTTAACTGCATATTCATCATATTCATTTTCTGGTTCCCTACACAGAATCAATTCATCGTGAACTTTTACATCCGGGAGCCTATCGCAGTTATCCCCCTTACATTTTGCCTGATGTCTAATTCCTACAATATAAAACTCTCTTACAACCGTTTTTTCTTCCTGTAGAATCGGATCGATAAATTCATATGTATCAATCGGAAGCTTTCCGGTACTTCTCTTCAGCAATTCATATCCATCATATTCTGTCAAATCATACTTTTTCAAAATTTCTTCTATTCCACGTCTTTTAGGATCCGGAAGTCTTGCCGAAAAAGCTGCAAATAGTGTATCACTTTCATATTTTTTAATATCTGGAAAGGCATCTAATAATTTCCACCCCAATTCCAAAGCTTTCTCATATTCACCGCAATACTCAAATGTATATGTCTTCTCTCTAGCAAGCTTTCCAATAATATAATTACTCCTACTTCTAGGATCTTTCCAAATCAAATATAGAATATTACGATTCAAATCACCCATAACCATTCTCCAATCTAATGCTTGGGATACTTGAACAAGCCTATTGTTCCTTCTTCTGACTGAAGCCAGTTCTTTTCACTTCGTCCACTACCCTCAGAAAATCCGTCATATAAATTCCACGTAGAATAATCTATATATTTAAACATTTACCAAAAATAACCTCTATCTATAATACATATAACATGAAATAATTCACCCACAGCATATACTGCTAACCGAATGCACTCATAGTATTACTATCTGAACCTTATTATTCTAAACTAATACTTTAAATATTCTACACTAACAATGTAGTTATTGCAATAATCAATTATTCTAATATTGGTCGAAAACGTCGAACGAATCATGTTGATATTTGTCAATTCCTTGCTATAATTAATCTTGTTCTTGTTGGCAGATATGTTTACTATACTAATCATATAATCAACACAATTCATCAACATATCTGTCAACATTCTTTCATCTGACACGAAAACCCTGCAATCAATTTGCAGGGTTTTCTAATCTTCCTTATTAACTTAAATTTTCTTACACAGATCCCTCTCTACCTATTACAACCTTGAATGTCTTAAGTATAATTTCAAGATCTAACATCAACGAGAAGTTCTCTATGTACTGCTTATCAAGCTCTACAATCTCTTCAAAATCAGTGATATCACTTCGTCCGCTGACCTGCCACATTCCGGTAAGTCCAGGCATCATGGCAAGGCGTCCCTTGTGATGATACTGATACTGCTCGTACTCATTCTTTGTCGGCGGTCTTGTACCTACCACACTCATTGAACCGGCAAGAATATTAAATGACTGCGGAAGTTCATCAATTGAAGTTTCACGCATGAATTTGCCCAATGAAAACTTTTTGCCATAACCGATAATTCTCGGATCGTCATCCATTTTGAACATGAGACCATCCATCTTGTTCTGAGACATAAGCTCAGCTTTTCTCGCCTCAGCATCTTTATACATGGTACGGAACTTCCATATCTTAAATATTCTTCCATTCTTTCCGACTCTTTCCTGTCTGAAGAATATCGGTCCCGGATCCGCTATCAGCATCATCGGAGCAATTATAATCGTAAGCAGCAATGTGACAATCGAACCGGCAAGACCGAAGAATATATCTATCAGTCTCTTGATAGCCAACTGTCTTGTAGTTACGTTATTAACGCTTGCCGTAACAACAGGAATACCATTAAGTCGGTTAAATGTAGCATTTGGTCCATGCACCATGTTTCTGATACATACATGCACCACAATACCCATACTGATAAATGTGCTCACAACCTCCGGATCAATATCCGCATCCTTCCATATAAGAACTTCATCGACAACATTCTGATTGGCATAATCAAACATTGTATCAAGCGTTCCAACAACCGGAATTCCGTTGATTTCTTTGTTCTGCGTTGATTTCTTATCAAAGTCTACCACTTCGCCGGTTGCCGCAATTTCTCTGTCAGCATCGACATTTATCTCATCCTCTTTTGTCAGTATTATTCCGACAATTCTCGAGGTGCTTATCTCTCTGCTGTTGAATTCATTAACCAATCTGCTAGCCTTGGAGTACGGAGCAATGAGCAACATGCAGGACTGATTTCCCGCCCTGTTGACAATGGTTCTTAAAAACTTCTTATAATAGTACCGGTACGAAAATATCAGCACCAGTCCTATGAGCGGGCACAGGAAAACTACTATTCTCGAATACTCATCCGATGACTTACGCATAAAGAGCAACAATACTATACCGATTAATATTGTTAGATTGTACCGGACTACTTTGACAAATTCTCCTGCCGAATTTCTCTTCAGTATATTATCATATTGTTTACTGAAAAAAACTATGGCAACATGAAGAGCCAAGATGGTCAACATTATGTAATGATATGAACGGACACTGCTTGAGCCCCCAAATAAAAATTTCAGTTGATCTATGCCAAAACGCAACACATACGCAATCACAAAACTCAGCTCTATAAACAAGAGATCCAGTAATATAAAGTCAAAATGCTTGGCCCAAGTCTTTTGTTTTTTACGATGCAAAAAGCACCACTCCTTCGTAATATATATAATGATAAGGTATACTTAACAACTGTTTGTAACAATAAATAAGTATACCTTTTATATCTTTTACTGTCAACGAATTTTGTGGTTTGGCAGGATTTCACAGTTTTGTTTTTACCGGCATTTCATTGGATGAGGTATATGGAGTTGACATCCTTTTCCCATCCTGTCGAATAATGTCGAGCGAATACTGTTGAAATCTACATAACACCTGTTATAATATACCTTGTTTGTACAAGAGAAAACGGCGGATATGCATAGAACTATACTAATCATTTAATCAGCACAATTCCTATGCATATCTGCCGTTTCTCTATATTATAGTATTTAATTTAAACATATCTTATTGAATTAATCAGCCAGTTTTTTCTGCAGATCGTCAATCTCATCATATGAAGTAATAAACTTTTTTTGAATGCTCGTAACTATATCGATTATCCGTTTTACTTTATTTTTTCAAGAATTGTATTAAGTACTTTCCATTAATATTGGATTCATCTCCAGAAATTAAAGTATCATTTCCGGCTGTATAGTTTTTCCCCAATTGTCCAATTAACAACGCAGGAACTACTCTGACGTTCAATTTTTCATCATACGTTCCAAATAAAACTACCATACTCAATCTATTTCTAAATTATCACACTAACTTAGCTCTGTCTAAAGAGCCCATATCCGGATACATATACTACTATTATACAGTAGTTATCATCTTTTTTATCAACTCATCAAGAGCTTTTAACATCATACACTCATTAATAGTTCTGTTTGACACCCAGTCATTGTCACTAATTGATACTTGATTCGCCTTACCCGGTTTCATTGCATTTGCAATGCACCCAACTTTAGCTTTTTTTGCGTTTTGTTCCTTCTTTAATAAACGGCATATATCAGAAGCTTTTTCAACATAATCCGTTGCAAATTCAAGCAATTCTGGGTATTCTACTTCTGCAGACTGCAAAAGTAGATTCTCCAAATTACCACTATTGATATTATCTGGAAAGATATACGTAAATATTGGTATCTTATTGATTTTTGTACCCAACATCATCGTCTTTACATCTAATTCATAGTCATATTTATCTTCATCTATGTTCAACAGTTTTTTTCTTTTTTCATCAGCACTCAATTGATCTGCATCACAACTCAGCATAATTCCATCAATCTGATCTATCTCTTCATATTCCATCAACTGCAAAGTCTGGCATAGTACATCCATAATCTCTATGTCACTACCTGCATTTTTAATTGCAACAGAAACATCCGCATTCTTCAAAAAACTCGGTATAGGAGTAATTCGGTCTAATGTGTCACCATTAAATGGATACCTAGATGGAATTGTATGTTTCCATACATCAGGAAGATCATTTTCATTTGTGATTTTTCTGTCTACTCCATTAATTCGCAACACTTTTTCAAACAATGCAATATCATGTGCCCCTTCTACTATAATCAAATAATTTCTCATATAATATCTAGTCCTCGTTCATTCTTTAACTTCCGCAAGTCTCTCCCCGCAAAATATTTCACAAAAAATTTATCCTTATAGTGTTCTAATCTGTAAGAACTAATACATTCATCACATTCATTTTGCGCATCTATCAATGCTGCAATTGCATCACTACTATGAGTAGTCAAAAAGATTTGCACATCATATCGTCTTGCTACTGCAAACATCCACTGTGCCACATACTTTAGTGCTCTTTTATGTATACCAGTTTCAAATTCATCAATCAACACAACACCACCACGCATTTTTACCACTGTACTTGCCAACGTCAATATTTTTTTTATTCCATCTCCGAAAACAGAAATCGGCGCTAACCCCATACTCTCCATCTCTATCATTGTGGTCGCTCTGCCATATAATACAGCTGTTTCTATTCCAATTATTCTGTCATCAAAAAGTCTCATCAACTCCAACAATCTATGTTTTTCTTCAACAAGCATCCCTTTATAAAGACTCCCAGTTAAAACTTTATCTGTATATATATCCATCGGAGATAAATACATAATACTGCTTTTTTTGTTGCCCCCAAAAACATGATTATTATGGTCATCTATGTTCTCCGGCTTAATTTGTGTTTCTCTAAAAACATATTCTTGTATATTTCCTTGTCTACCTTGTTCAAACATATATTCACCGCGTATTACACAAATCGTTCCATCCTCATCACATACAGAATCATATCTGTTCATCTCAGACATTGATAATTCCGCATCATCATAATAATCACGATACACTTCACCTCGTGCGCCAGCTTTGCATCGACCATATACATCAGAATCTGCTTCTATGTATATCTCCTTATGCCTTTCTTGATACATAGGAAATGAGTACAAAAACGAATCAAAAGGCTGTAATCGGTTTCTTGCAACCAAACCAAACCTCGCCTCTCTCTTTCTTGCAATAGAGGTAATTCCGTTCGGCACATCTCTATATGCAAACAATTGAATTGCTTCTAACACAGATGTTTTACCAGAGTTATTATCTCCCACAAGAACATTCACAGCTTCAAGATTATGTAATTCAATATCACGTAATCCTCTATAACATCCTATCATTATATCTCTAAACATAAGCACTCCCTATATGAATACAATTATTTTTTTTACATAGACTTAATATAACAAATTATATCATATTAAGTAAAGGAAAATCTATGTGTAACCATAACAATATTAGTATTATACCATCTATTGAAAATTCCTGGGGTATAGATGATACCTATAACATCAAGTGTATTACATGTGGAAAAATCCTCTACAAAAGCATTACATTTGATAACATCAAAGATTATATTAACATGATTAAACCTAACAATGTTAGGGATTTGTCATATTTTTTATAAAAATACCTTTCAACTCACGTTTAGTATTACTTTTAGTAATTCCCTGTGTTTTGTTTTGATTATAATACATTCAAAAACCAACAAACAAGTAATACGCGTCACAAAGGTTATAAATATAAATATAATCATACAATCCATTCATTACGAATAACATAGTCTCATTTAATATAATAATAACAAATCATCTGATAATATATATTTTTCCACCATCACTCAATAAAAAAAGAACCCGACGCATCAGGTTCTTCCAAGTGTAGTTCTAAGACATCCACCGCAATTCTTATTTACAATATACAACTATCGCACAAAATAAGCAAGCAAAGATTTCTGAATATGTAATATTTATATATACTTTTTATATTGTTATTTCGTCTTTCATCGCTTTATATATCGAACCAAAATGTTGACTATGATAAAAATTGCTGTAATTCTTCCCATCCTTCAAGTAGATTACTAAAAGTGGAAGCCACCATTTAGAAACCATGATACTCTTTTTCCAAAAAGAATCTTCACCTTCTTTATTAACAATTGACGAATATTTGTTTTTTATGTAATCAAACAACTCCTTATTTTCTCCATTTCCTTCCCTAACAAATCCAGCCAATATAATTGGATTAATCTCATAATTACCAAATCCATTTAGTATTTCTTTGATTTTTGTTTTTGAATCATATTTACTCAAAACATAATAATGCCAGATTTGTAAAAGAGAATCGTGGTATGTAGAATTTATATAATCACTTTTTGATTTTATTAAACCGATAACTCTTTCCTTTTCATCGACATCATCAATCAATTGCAATATCGAAATAATCACCCTGTAACATCGTGATGCAAATATCGGTTCTGAGCAAGCCAATTGTAACATATACGCAATAGTATGTTCTTTCAAATCTATTTTTTCATTATCATCAAAGCTAATTATTTTTGAATAAACAGCTCTGTTAAACATCGACAAAAATGCTTTTATGTCTGATTTCTGATTATTATCATAAGCTCTAGATACATAACCTTTTATATTATAAAACACCTCTTTATCATATTTTACACCGTTTGCCGAATCAAAATTAAAGAAATCAAATCTTCTTCTCAAATTATACATATCAACATATGACATGTTATAGATGCTCATATGAGACTCAGTCTTATTATTATTTATTCTAAGCCTATATTTATTTAAAACTCTCTGCACCAACGGTAATTTAGAATATATTTCTTCTAAAGAATCTGAAAAGAAGGTCAAATCATCTACATACCTTATATATGTTACTTCATCACCAATAACACTATTAATTTCATAATCTACACATAACATAAGTAACTCCGCCGATACAGCAGAAGAAAAAACACCTGTTACTATTCCTTTTGTTTGATTATTATTAATTTTCATGTTGTAATAATCCAAAAAATCAAAATATGAATCACACATGATATTTCCTTTGTATGGTTCTGCAGTTTTTATCTTACTAAGATAATGGGTATATACATTTGGATAAAATGATTCTATGTCTACTTTTACCGAATATAATTTAGCCCCCTGTTTTTTCAGATATCTTACATTATTTTCCTCACGAGCAAGCTGGCCTGTAGTCTTATTATTCTTAACAGCAAATAACCCACTTTCTATAACTTCCTCACTTCCATCATACATTTTAAAGACATGAAACAACTCATTAAATAATATATACGAATTTGAATTAGAAACATATTTATCAAATTCCGGATTATTGTATAACTTGCTAAACAACTTGTCATAAACGGCAATGGTATTATAAATAAAAGAACAATAATATTTTAAATTTGGAATTTGCATCTCTCTTAATGCACCATTATTCTTAAACTCAAAAAATGTTATTGGTTCAATGCCATCATTGTATATATATGTTGGCGACTCCATTTTTTTATATTCAATTATAAGACCATTTAATTTTTTAAAATCATCATATCTATCATTATCAATCCCTTTAACAATGCATTTTAAGTTCTCTGCGATTGTTCCCATTTCCATTACAGGCGGTAAATCCTCGTACCAGTATCCCGCTATTAATAAATCTATATTCTTTTTCTGTATTTCATCATTATCATCTATCATCAGACTCCTCCCATGCAAAATTTTATAACTTCACATCATAGACACACAATTAATCTCACCCACCAGTTCATGTTACGTTGTACATGGATATATCATCAACGGCTTATTTCCTTCCCAGATACTTATCCAAAACAATCAATATATTGCTATATCCTTTTCTTTTGCCATCACTCAACAACCTATCTTCAAGAATATTTTCTATGCCCTTACTTCTTCGAAAACCATTCGCTATTTTCACCTTTTGATTATTAGGTACTTTATTTCCAACATACACCTCTTCAATATCATGACAGAACCAGATTAATTCACATCCATTATTATGGCAGTAACTGGATATTACATCCAATTCTTTTGCTTGCTCTGCATTACTTTCATAAGCATCCGTATCTATGCAATATAAGACCACCGTCTCTCCCATAATGTAATCCTTAGTCATTCTCTTTATTTCTCTAGCCACCTTGGTTGAATTGTAATTTGATTTTCCATTCATGTATATTGGTGCTATTTTTATCTTATTATTAAGTTTATAAAATCGATTTATTGTATCCCTTATATATACATAATCAGAAGCAGATTGTTTGTTTGCCTCCAGACAGAATATCATTTGTAACGCCATCCATAATCACTCCCCAAATATCCCAATAAAATCAGTAGCATCAATGTTAAATGGTGAATCCTCTATCATTCCGTTCCTATAACAATTATCCGGCGATGAATTACCGCGTGTTGTCCATTGAACAAGGTTATTGTCACTTGATAAAAATTCAATTGAGTTCTTATTATCTTTTAACACAGTCATAGGATCAAGATTATGTGTTGTAAAACATAACTGCCCCTTACCGTAATACATAAAATACTCTATTAACCTGCACAGATATACATCATTCAGGTTAGAATCCATCTCATCAATGAACACAATCCCTGTGGTACTTGCAGCCATAAAACAATCATATAGTCGTATAAGCTTCTTAATACCGGTACTTTCAAATTCTTTATTAACTCGATAACCACCGTAATTCAGTATTAATTCACAAATATACTGATCACCATCATCCCTTTTATCAATTTCAATTGACACTAATTCAGATTTGAATATTTTAATAAAATCAGTTAACTGACCAACCATCTTCTCATATTTTTTATAATCTGACTTTTCAATTTTCCTCTCATCAACTCCAGAATAGGCATTAATACTCTCACTTAACTCCAGCAGTCCTTTACCTATCAACTCCTTATCAATTCCACTTTCCTTTATGCGTTTTCTCAAAAAATATAATTCATGTTGATCTTCCTCAGCAAGATAGACCTTAATCATGATCACAAACGTTAAACTAACAATAATATTTACTATCAACTCTTTATACGAATCATCTTTGCCAGTTTTCGCCGCATCCTTTTTCAAGTTAGCAATAAGCAGATAGACTAAAGACTTTGAAGATAACAGATTCATTGTTTTCTTAACAACATAATCTTTATCCGCATCTTCAAGTTCTATGTTTTCAATCTCTCCATTACGACATTCAAATATTGTTTTATAATTGTTATTAGGGTAATTACCATTTTTTTGAATTAGTTTTTCGTATTTTATCTCATACTGATCATTATCGTTTTTTCCCAAATATATTGTATAATTGTATATCGTTTTTTGAGATTCAACATGGAACATATACTCACAATTGAATTTGAATTCTTTCGTTTCTTTATTGATTATTTCTTCTAGAAAACTCTGATTTTTTGATTCACTTAAGTAGTTATCATTGAGTATAAGGTCTTGAAAAATCTTAACTGCAGTCACTATTGCAGATTTTCCTGATCCATTTTCCCCATATATAGCTTTTAATCTATATTTTTGAGGATCAAAATTTTTATCAATCGTTTTTTTATAAAAATCCAGTCTGACTTCTTTCTTTAGATTTTTCACACCTGAAACCGTTAGATTCAATAAATAAAACATATTTTGCATATTACCACCTCAAATAACCGAAACACATTTTGCATTAAAATATTACATTTTGTATATTTTTAATGTTATTATACTTAAAGTATAACCAAAAATCAAGCATCTATTCACCACAGCAGGTATGCATAAAACTATACTAATCGTTTAATCAGCACAATCCCATGCATACCTGCTATTTCTCTTTATTGTTGCACTTCCCCATTAACCGTCACCTTACACACAAATTCCTTCCCATGAACAGTTGCAATAATATTTGTTATTCCCGGAGTTATTCCGTATACAGCGCCTTTTTATTGAAGTTGTCAGTCAATATATATTAAAAAAAGAACCCGACGCATCAGGTTCTTCCAGGTGTAGTCCTAAGACATCCACCGCAATTCTTATTTATAATATACATCTTCGGCACTGTTCTTTCTATCCAAAGGCTTTCTTCAAACTAAATACCGTTCTATCATCATTCTTCACACTATCCAGCCCAAGAATTTCGTCCTGCGATAGCATTAATGAAGTCGGATTTCTTCCTATAATGATATATTGATTATTTGTGTCTAATGCTATATATTGCCGCATTTCATCATTTAACAACAAATCGGCATTGTCTATCACAAACAGTATGCCCTTTGCATTTCTAATCGTCTCTTTGTAATCCTTATTGTGATCTATATAGTTGAGACATCTAATTCTGCTATCTTCCGAAGAATACTCAAGCAAAAATGAATACACCGCAGATTTACCCGTCCCAGAATCTCCACTTACAAATGTCACATTAGAATCCATCTGCAAATCAATTATATAATTTGTGTGCTTAGTATATATCCTGTCTAGAATAATTGGCTTAATCTTCATTTTTCCACCACGTTCTTAAATCTTCATAATCATCAAATTCATGAACACCATTGTTATCTATGCCCTGAACTTTCTCCATTGTAAATGCTATCATAGGATATTCGCAATAAACCTTCCCAGCATCCATGCCATATATAACTTCAAGAGCATTTTCTCCACATTCACAAATATCAAATATATTGTTTGGATTGTACATAACGTTCAAAGCAGTCTTGCATCCGGTAGACAACTTATCAATATTTAGCTTTGTACCATCAAACCTTGATTCGATGGCATATTTCCCCAACATCTCAGTCTGATCAATCTGCTTAATAATATCCCTGGCTCTATCGTCAAGTAAGTCAGCGGTATATTTATTAAAATATATGTCATTAAATCTAACTATCTCTTCCGTTACCGGAATAGCGCTATTCTTATAAACTGTTATCATCTATAAACCTGCTTTCACAAAAGAATCCTTCCTCTGGAAGTTAGGATGTTTCTTCACACCACACATAAGTACTCAATCGTAATGCTCCTTATTTCTTCAGTACAAAGCGTACTTTTATTTGAAATCATTCTACATTAACAATGTAATAAAAATATCAGCACAATTTCTACAACACATCTTTCAACACACTTTCATCTGACACGAAAATCCCACAAACAAAATTTGCGGGTTTCTCCTAATCATCCATATTAACTTATTTCTTACACAGAGCCCTCTCTACCGATTACAACCTTGAACGTCTTAAGTATAATTTCAAGATCTAACATTCCATAAATGCAGCCTTTTCTTTCAACGACAAATCCGAAAAGCATATAGATATACAAATTTCGTCTTCTGTATTTTCATTATGATAATCAGAAAATTCAACCTTATACCAATTCTGATCTGTTGTTCCTAAAACATATCGTATAGCATCTATTAC
>CADBCZ010000077.1 GCA_902793335.1 uncultured Lachnospiraceae bacterium | reverse complement strand
TGGACACCCTTGCTGTTCGGCTATACACTTCCTCGTTGCCTAGGCGTGTTCGGGACTTTCACCCGTTAGAGCGCGCCCATGGCGCGCAAACAAAAAGAAATGTCCACCAAGCAAAGCGAACATTTCCTTATATCTTTTGTTATATTTAGTTGCTTCTCTCTGATATATGTAACCTTCTCATACTTATCTTCATAAAAGAGAGTCTGATACACCCCTGTAATACCATCATCAGCCTCGATAATCGTCTTCATAAACATGTTCTCATGCTAATCTTTTTCACCGGATAATAAACTTCGGTAATATTATCCTTTGCATCAGCGACCTGAGATGGATCTGATACATAAATCTCAAACAGCGGGCCATTACATTTGTAGCCTTCCTTTTCCGCCCACTTAGTCTGCTTGGCATAGACTGAAGCAAGGTCAGAATAAGGTCCTTTCACAACTGTCTTAAGACAAAGTCCGGGAGTCAAATCTCTTGTGCCGGTGACTACTTCCTTCACAGGAATAGCAAACTCTGTATCAAGACCTGCCGGCGTATATTCTGAACTATGAAACAAAACCATGGGAGCCCCACACATTGTCAGATGTGTTGTGGCAATAGTCTTAAACAGCTTCTCATAACTTTTAGCATACTCCAGGGGGAAGTCCTCCTGCTGAACCGATTTTCTTACATACAGAAGACACATCTGTGGAACATCAACTAGATGCACATCTATATCGTCCATGTAGGACATTATGGATTCACCCTGTTCTATCGCAGCCATATCCGAATCCAACTGATTTAGAAGCTGACTATAATCATAAAGCTGCTTTTCGATTTCTTGTTTTTTTCTAAGAAATGCAGTATAAAGCTTATCACTCTTTTCAGCATCATCTCTCAGTATATCCTTTATTTCTTCCAGCGAAAATGAATATGACTTCAGCCTACTGATAAAAAGCATCTTCTCCAACTGGTCTATGGAATAATATCGATATCCGTTTTCCGGATTAACTTCACTTGGTTCCAGCAGACCTATCTCTGCATAATATCTGAGTGTCTTTGTAGAAACTTTACATATATTTGAAAACTCTCCGATTGATAACATACCATTTCCTTCCGTTAAAACTGATACGTATTTTATTATTTCGACCACTTACTCATAGCAAGGCAAAATATACTTCTCTATAAACTCTACTCTGTCTTTAGCCCTCGGATTAAAAAGCGATGTAATTGCTACCACCATATTCTTATCAGGTTTCACATAAATAATATTTCCTCCATCTCCCATAGCTGCATAACCACCGTCACTCCCAATCCACCATAGATATCCGTAGGGCAGATTCATCTTTTTCCATCTGCTATGCTCTATGGTGCTCTCTTCAACCCATTTCCCTGAAACTATCTGCCGTCCGTTCCACTTACCCTTATTCAGGAAAAGCTGTCCTATCTTTGCCATATCAACAGGCGATATGGTAAGCCCCCAGCCAGCAGTATTTACGCCCTGTGGATCTGCAACCCATCCATTTGTATCAGTGGACTTGTAGAACTCCATCTGCTCTTCTTCACTGTGAAATGTTATGCTCCCCTCTATGTTTATACCTAAAGGCTCGAACAGATTTTCTGTTGCAAATTCAAGTACAGACTGTCCGGATGTCTTCACAAGAATTCCGGACAGGATATCCGGGCCTATGATTGGAGTATATCTGAACTCACCTATCTTTCCCTTTCCTCCCAGCTTATCAAGTGAAAACTTTACCCAGTCCATACTGGTAAAATACTTGGTATAAGGATTAAATTTAAACTTATACGGTGCAGTCATTGAAAGTATATCTTTAATTCTGATATTCGGAAGAGTTTTTTCACCTCTTTTAACTGTATATTCCGGATAATAATCCAGGACTTTGTCATCTATACTTTTTATCAGTCCTTTATCAATGGCTATTCCAACAAGTATTGACACAATACTTTTCGTCACAGAGAAAACATGTATGCGTGACTCAGCACTACATCCGTTATAGTAATTCTCGTAAATAGTTTCTCCGTCTTTAAGAATTACCATTCCGACCATGTTGTTGTAGTCAGTTGAAATGGCATCTTCCATTCTTTTTTTCTGCTCTTCTTTCATTCTTACCTCCCAAACAGCGTAGTTTATGTTTTATGTGAACAAAGACATATTAATCCCTGTCATAACAAACTATAAACTTTGCCGTAAGGGAAAGGTCAAGACATAAGCTGATGCATTGTTAGTTATTCATTTTAAAGACACCATTTGGGGCGTGGCAAAAATATTCACATTCAGCTTTATTATGAGTGCATTGTAATTGCAATTAATAATAAATCCCCTTATTTATATAAACTGGAATAATCCTATCAATAATCCTATCTAAGCTTCTTTCACTTTTTTCCCGGTCATATATTCAGGCACAAGTGCAAACATAAATGTTCTTGGACCTGCATTGACAATTTCATGTTCTATATATTTTTCATCCTTAGTAAATTTATAACTTAGCAATCGTGATATATTAAGTATTTTTTCCATATCGTCTATGATTTCTATTTTGCCAAATACTATTACACTACGAATATTCAATGCCCATTCTCCATCATTACGAAATCCCTGATCGTATACACAGAAAGATACCTTATTATGTTTTTTTATTGAATCAATCTTATGACCAGATTTACCACCATGGAAATATATCTTCCCATCTTCTTCGCAATAATAGTGATTTAGAGGCATTCCATATGGATAATCATCATCTCCAAGTACTGACAATACACCTCTTGGTTCTTTTTTCAATAATTCTATACATTCCTCTTCAGATATCAACTGTTTTTTCCTTGCCATTTCTCTAAACATATTTACCTCCGAAATCTTTCGTTATCAAAAATGTAATTACACCACTTTGTAACCTTCAGAACCCAATACATATAAAGCTTTCTCAAAGTTTTCTTCTTTTACCAGAATATAGTCTGTGTTGTAGGTTGAGACTGCAAATATACCTATTTTATGTTCTGACAGTATTCCAGATAATTTTGACAATATTCCAATTAACGAAAAATCAAGCATTCCTTGGATACGAAATCCTCTCCACCCATCTTCACGTTCAACCGTTTTCGAAGGTGCATCTTCTGTCTTACAAACCAATGACAGTTCCTCATCTGTCTTTCCAACAAAATAAAAATCTGCACTACTTTCCTGTAAGTTTTAAGAATTTCTTATCGTTCATTTGCTCGTTTGTAACATACTCCCCATCATGGAATAACGCATAATTCGTGATCGGTGTAGGCGCATTCTGTGCTTCTTCTTTGCTTTCAAGATGTATTGCCTTGAATGCAATACCATTTTCTTTTGCCGTCTGCTCCAAAACCGGGACATATTTTGCATTGAACGGGCACTGATTCGTATAGTACAGAACATATCCCTTCTCTTCTATATGCGGATGTTTTGCACATTCCTTAAACACCGGAGCTTTTGCATTTTTATCGAACGGCATATACCAAAGCTGAATACCATTATCAGCTTCATCGCTCACGACAAATCCTTTGTACTTCAGAAACTTCGGATCAGCCAGAAACGGTTTCTTCTTTGAAGCGCAAAGAATACAAAGCCCTTTTTTTCCCTTTCCCTTACTATCCTCGATGCAGGCAGTAAGTAGCTCAGTAGAATATCCATGTCCTTTGAAAGCCCCGGACACCCAGAGACAGTCAATGTACATATATTCATCTGCATCTATCGGAATCCATGCGTTTTCCGCCGGGATATATTCGATAAAGCACTTTCCGCGCTCTACGCTCTTCAGGAAAACAAGTCCTTCATCAAACCTCTCTGAAAGCCATGCCTTCTTAGAAGAAACCTGAACATCCTTATTATTTGATATCGCGCAGCAAATATGCTCCCCTTCGATGTTATCTTTTGTTACCCGAATATACTCCATGACCACTTACTCCTTTCGATAATAAGCCAAGGAGCACTTAAGCCCCTTGGCATAGATTGTATTTACTCAATAGGGAAACAAGCTTCCGTTACATACTCATCAGGATTCTGTGTCTGTGCAGGACTCACATGATAGATATTAAACATAGGTCCATTCATTTTATATCCGTTTGCTTTGATCCATGATGCCACAGTTGCATATGCCTCACCCATCTGGTCGTAGCTGCCTTTAATAATACAACTTGCAACTTTTACTTCAGGAAGAGTTTTAAACTTCACATGTTCCGTATCGTTGAGTGATGTAATTCTTCCAATGTCAAAAAGCTGTTCCTCATGATAATAGCGGTACCCAGTGAAACTATCAATTTCTGCCGGTTTCAAAAGTCCGATATCATCATAGTGGCGTAACATCCTGATGCTTACTCTGGATAATTTTGAAAATTCGCCTATTTTAAGCATTTGTTTATACCTCCATGGATGTTTTCTCTTGAGCTCACTACAACTATAATCCCTCACATAATGTGAGAGTCAATATACTTTTTTAAAATGTTAAACTGAAATTTATCAGTTTCATTTTGCTTTCTTAGGTTTCTTTTCCGGAAGTTCAGACTCTGCAAGCAGTCTATCCGATGTCGGTGTCCTCTTTAAAAACAGCTCGTCATCGCAAATGTCACCTATCAGCTTACCATTGAAATATACAAGATATCCGCCCATCATAGATTTTATGACAATATCACCGGCTGCAGATAAAACCTCACTAACATATTCATTATATTCACTCACCATGTTTTTCCTCCTCAAATTTGATTTTGCTAACTAAAACAATTGTGGAATAATCTCGTTTTTAATAAATTCAACTCTATCGAAGACTGCTGGCTTAAATGTTGAAGCAACAGCAACAACAAGATTGCTCTTCATATCCAAGTAAATAACATTTCCACTATCTCCAATAGCTGAATAAATGCTTTATTTTTACTTGTTCAAGAGTTTTTTCTCCTCTTTTCAAATGATATTCAGGGAAGAAATCCAGAACATTCTGCTCAACACTCTCAATTATTCCCTTATCAATTGCTATACCAACAAGTATGGCTGTAATACTCTTTGTCACTGATGTAATATGTACTGAATCATCTTTCCGATAACCATTCCATTTATCAGAATATATCAGTTCTCCTTCATGCATAATCGCAATCTGACATATATTTCTATGTTTCTCTTCTATTAGCTTATGTAATGTTTCATGATTCATCAATAAACAGCACCTTTCTGTATTTATCTAAGGATATCCTATTAAAAATGCTATTTTAATTTAAAATTTTTTTCAACAATAATCTTATAATAATTCACCATCCTGTTTTCAGCTTCTTCCTGCATCATATTCCTCCCTTTGGGGCGTAATAAATTTCCTTATCATATTTCCTCTACAAACTGCCGATTTGTCATCGTCTATAAAACTGGGATAAACAATTTTGAAATCATATCATTTTTTTGTAATCCTGCCTTACGAGAGCTTTACTATTTGGAAGTTCTGTCATATCCTGTAATATCAATTTAAAACCAATCGAATTCATTTTCTCATTAAGAACATCAGATTCCATCTGATGACGTATTTCATCCAGACCATCAAACGCATGAATATACGGCGAGTCTGAAACCCACATTTCTTCATCTGTATTAATCTGAATCACGCAGGAAATATACTCTGGATTGATTATATTAACCGCCCTAACAAAAGCATCATATCCAATATATTCTATTAACAAATTTGCAACTGCTTAACACTATCCAAACTCATATGCTTTTCATAAGTCTCAAGGCTTATCTCTTCCCATGGATTCTTTTTATTATCTTTAGATTGCAATAGTTGAACCGCCTGCTCAAATGAAATAACCTTTGCGTATCGCTTATTCCACATGAAATCATTAAAATAATGATAAGCAGCTTCTTTATCAAAGTACGGATTATCATAGGTTGAATTTGTATACTCAGGAATAATTATGTTAAAGCCTTTCTCAAATCCGCTTTTGACCGTTGCATCCATACAATAGTCTGTTGAAACACCTATTGCTATAATATCTTTCTCTCCTTTAGAATGCAGGTATTCAGTAAGTCCGGTCATAGGATGAAAGGCGCTGTTTACATTTTTCTCAAAACGCTTTTCTCCATCTCTTGGAGCGAATTCCTCATATATTTCATAGTTATCAGCAGATTTATCAAGATCAGTTCCCGGTCCATCATTATGCTGAACATATACGACTTCAACATTATTCTCTCTTGCTAAAGAAATTAGTTGTTTTATATTCTTCTTTATTGTTTCAAACAAATACAAATTTTCATTAAAACAACCCTTTTGTGTATCTACAACCAATAGTATCATATTATCAACTCCTATATTAGCAGCAACCTTGTGGTCTATCCTTTTGTTAATACCATACACTCTGTCGAATTAGTAAATCCCATTTTTTCATATAGTGGTCTTCCCAATGTAGTAGCATCGAGACTAATCTCTGTAGCACCTTTTTCCCACGTCTTCTCAATCAGCAATTCAACCATTTTACGGGCAATCCCTTTACGACGATATTCGCTTCTTGTATAGACATTCATCAGATGAGCCCGTTTCCCCGTGGGATGTTCAAATGTGGGCATTATCCTAATAAAACTCATTGATGCACAACCGATAACCACATCATCATCCATAGCAAGAACAGTCAGATGGTCTCCGTATAAAAAGTAATCACGACTCTCATTTATTATTTCTTCAGAGTACTCGTAATCTTCAGGCAGATTGTTGACGACCTTAAGCATTTCAAGACGACTGCTCATCAGTTCATTTATATTATCTTTTGTTGAAATTTTTATATCTATCATTTTATTCCTCATCCTATAGGCAGTTATCCTGTAATTTAATCTTGCGACTATTTTAGTATAACACACGACCCTTACTTAGTTAAAGTAAAAAGGGTTATCTTTCTCGTCTGAATAATCTTGGGAGGCTTCAAGTCATGTTCATGTGTCTTATCATTTGTCGCAAGTGAAAGCTTATGCTCTTTAGAATCATATGAATAAACATTATCAGAGAGTCTATCTTCAAGACTAACCTGTGTACTATTTACTTCCATAACCATGTTCTGTAGCTCAAATGAAAAACTCATTGCAACAGATATTCTCAAATCACAACGATTTCGTTGCGTTAAATTTTTCAATTAAGGTAAAAAAAAGAAAACTGTAAGTATGAAACTTACTAATTCCCCGATAGATTTATAGAGTGATTCCTCGTTTTCTAGTACGTTCCTTCTTCTGCTCTTCATTAAAAGTCAGTAAAATAGAGTCTTTCAAGCTTTTATATCTTAAGAACAACGACTGAATACAAAGTGTGGAAAATTCAATTTTCCCATTTTTTCTCATAAAACACAAAAAGGGATCGAATAATTCAACATATTCGTCAAATTATCCGATCCCATTAGAATTTAAATTAAAACTCTATAAGTTAATTATGCCTCTGCAGCGATTGCAGCCTGTGCTGCAGCAAGACGTGCAACAGGTACACGGAATGGTGAACATGATACATAATCAAGTCCAATCTTATGACAGAACTCAACCGATGTAGGATCTCCACCGTGCTCACCACAGATACCGATGTGAAGGTTAGGATTAACAGGCTTACCAAGCTTGATAGCCATCTCCATTAACTTACCAACACCAGTCTGATCTAACTTAGCAAATGGATCATTCTCGAAGATCTTAGCATCATAGTAAGCATCTAAGAACTTACCTGCATCATCACGAGAGAATCCAAATGTCATCTGTGTCAAGTCGTTAGTACCGAAGCAGAAGAAGTCAGCCTCATTAGCGATCTCGTCTGCTGTAAGAGCAGCACGAGGAATCTCGATCATTGTACCAACTTCATACTCAAGCTTAACGCCTGCAGCAGCGATCTCAGCGTCAGCAGTCTCAACTACAACCTTCTTAACATACTTTAACTCTTTGATCTCACATACAAGTGGAATCATGATTTCCGGCTTAACTGTCCAGTCAGCATGTGCCTTCTGAACTTCGATAGCAGCGCGGATTACAGCCTTAGTCTGCATCTTAGCGATTTCAGGATATGTAACTGCAAGACGACATCCACGATGTCCCATCATAGGGTTGAACTCTTTGAGGTTCTCAACGATAGCCTTAACCTCATCTAATGACTTACCAAGATCCTCAGCAAGCTTCTTCTGCTCTGCTTCCTCGTGAGGAACGAACTCATGAAGAGGTGGATCAAGGAAACGAATTGTAACAGGGTTACCCTCAAGTGCCTCGTAAAGAGCCTTGAAGTCACTCTGCTGATATGGAAGAATCTTATCAAGAGCCTTCTCTCTAGCCTCAACAGTATCAGCACAGATCATCTCACGGAAAGCAGCGATTCTGTCTTCCTCGAAGAACATATGCTCTGTACGGCAAAGTCCGATACCCTCTGCACCAAGTTCTCTAGCTTTCTTAGCATCTGAAGGTGTATCAGCGTTAGTACGAACTTTAAGCTTTCTATACTTATCAGCCCACTCCATAATCTGGCCAAACTCACCAGCGATAGTAGCGTCAACAGTCTTGATTTCGCCCTCATAAATGTTACCTGTAGAACCATCAATTGAGATGTAGTCACCCTCTTTGAATGTCTTACCTGCAAGTGTGAACTGCTTGTTCTCCTCATCCATGTTGATATCACCACAACCAGATACACAGCATGTTCCCATACCACGTGCAACAACGGCTGCATGAGATGTCATACCACCACGAACTGTAAGGATACCCTGAGCAGACTTCATACCTGTAATATCTTCAGGTGATGTCTCAAGACGAACAAGAACAACTTTCTCTCCACGTCCAGCCCATTCAACAGCGTCATCAGCTGTGAATACACACTTACCACAAGCAGCTCCAGGAGAAGCACCAAGTCCTTTTCCAAGAGGTGTAGCAGCCTTAAGTGCTGCAGCATCAAACTGTGGATGAAGAAGTGTATCAAGGTTACGAGGGTCGATCATTGCTACAGCTTCTTTCTCTGTCTTATGTCCCTCTTTAACAAGGTCACAAGCAATCTTTAAAGCAGCTGGAGCTGTTCTCTTACCATTTCTACACTGAAGCATGTAAAGCTTCTTGTTCTCAACAGTGAACTCCATATCCTGCATATCATGATAGTGATTCTCTAAGATATCACAAACTTTGATGAACTCAGCATAAGCCTCTGGGAACTCCTGCTCCATCTGAGCGATTGGCATAGGTGTACGAACACCGGCAACAACGTCCTCGCCCTGTGCGTTCTTAAGGAACTCACCCATAAGCTTATTCTCACCTGTTGCAGGGTCACGAGTAAATGCAACACCTGTACCAGACTCATCATTTAAGTTACCGAATACCATAGGCATTACGTTAACTGCTGTACCCCATGAATAAGGGATATCATTATCACGACGATATACGTTAGCACGAGGATTATCCCATGAACGGAATACAGCCTCGATAGCAAGCTTTAACTGCTCTACAGGATCTGAAGGGAAGTCCTGTCCTAACTGATTCTTATACTCTGCCTTGAACTGCTCTGCAAGAGTCTTTAAGTCTTCTGCTGTAAGATCAACGTCAAACTTAACACCCTTCTCTTCTTTCATCTTGTCGATTAACTGTTCGAAATACTTCTTACCAACTTCCATAACGACATCAGAGAACATCTGGATGAAACGTCTGTATGAGTCGTATACGAAACGCTCAAAAGCAGGATCTGAATTACCTGCGATCATAGATGCAACAACGTCATCATTAAGACCAAGGTTAAGGATCGTGTCCATCATACCAGGCATAGAAGCTCTAGCACCTGAACGAACTGAAACAAGAAGTGGATTCTCCTTATCTCCGAACTTCTTACCATTAATCTCTTCCATCTTCTTAACGCCTTCCATAGCCTGAGCCATGATCTCATCGTTAATCTTACGTCCGTCCTCATAATACTGTGTACAAGCCTCTGTTGTAATTGTGAATCCCTGTGGTACGGGAAGACCGATACTAGTCATCTCTGCGAGGTTAGCACCCTTACCTCCAAGCAGATTACGCATAGTCATGTCGCCTTCGCTGAACATATAGACCCATTTGTTTGCCATTGTAATTTTACCTCCTACTAGTAAATAATATTTACCCGGACCGTTTGCAGCAATCTGCACCCCTGTCCAAAGTCTGTTTACTATTATAGCACAAAGTATATAAAAGAGAAAAGAGTTTTTTCTATAAATTATAATTTATTTTTATTTATCCGTCTTCTTATATAACTCCATTCTACATTAAGCCGGAAGAGTACTCAAATGCTTTTCTCTTTTAATCATATACACTGCTATAACCGTAACAATTATATAACCGACCAGTGCTACAACTGATGACTCTATTCCAAACTCTCCACCAGTAAGAGCAAATTTATTTGTATCGAGTACATAGTTTGCAACCGAAAGCTTATCAGCTTTCTCACCGATAGACAACCCGTCTCCAATTATTATCATATTCCAGAATGCGTGTACCAATCCATTACACCAAATCGATCCGCTTTCTATTGTGATCATTGAGAACATAATTCCAACAGCAGTTCCGGCAAGAATAACAAGCAGCGCACTACCAACTGAAAAACTTTTTCCAAGAATATGTACTATTCCAAACAAAACAGACGGAACAATTACTGCTATCTTTGTATTCCAGGCTTTTTCAAGTGATCGGAATATTATACCTCTAAATACTATCTCTTCAACAAATCCTGCTCCCAATCCGGTGTAAACGATTCCCAGACTTAACGTTTCTGCTATTTTTTTATTGCTCATTCCTGACGGTAGATACTTACCGGAAATCATTAAAATATAGAATATTTCTACAGCAATTGGAAGTATCAAACCAATTAATATCCACTTATTTTTTATTGAAAATTTCTTAATACCCAGTTCCTTAACATCCAAATGCATTATTTTGCCATAAAAAACTGCAACAATAATAAGGGTTACAGTAAAATATATAATTCCTGCCAACGCATTACATATAACTTTCGGAACACCGACAGCTCCAAACACATTTGATAACAGTCCTGCAACCAACTGAGAAATAACCAGTACCAATATAGCTGTTACAGAACAAACCACTGCTTTCTTTCGATTCATGATAATTAATCCTCCATAAATATATAATTTTTTATTACGCGGACTATATTAACACATAAATCTTATCACTAATATCGAAAAAGCTTAATAAAACCTTAAATAAAACTAATTGTTATGATGTACAAATACCCGCAAAACATTTTTTCTTTATACTAAATCGCAATTTTGTATTAAAAAAGGTGTCATGTTATAAAACACGACACCCTAATATTAAACATAACCAATATTATTTGATAATTCTTACCGCCTTATCAATCGATGAATAATCATAACTTGAAATCTTGATTCCTGATGAAGGATTACTTGCATGCACTACCTGTCCACCACCGATATAAATTGCAACATGTCCAAATCCATGATAGAAAATCAAATCTCCCGGCTGTAAGTTATCAAGACTTACTGAAGTTCCATCTCCAGCCTGTGATGCAGCTGTTCTGGAAAGCGAATATCCAAAATGTGCGTATACTGACTGAACAAATCCTGAGCAGTCAGCACCGTCTGTAAGACTCGTACCGCCATACACATATGGGTTACCAACAAACTGTACTGCATAGTCAGCAACTGCCTGACCTGAAGTTCCTGATGACTCCTGCTTAACAGTCTCTGTAGCAGTTGTCTCTTCTTTAACAACGATATCTGTTGATTCAACAGTCTCTTTCTTTTCCTTCTTCTCCTTCTTAGGAGCCTCCGTAGCAGGCGCCTCTGTTTTAGGGGCCTCTGTGGCAGGCGCTTCTGTAGTTGTCTGCTGTTCAGACTGACTCTCTGTAGCAGTCTGAGTCTGTTCAACAGTTTCCTGCTGCACTTCAGCAGTTTCTGTCTCGGCTGCCTCAGCCTCTATCTCTGCCTGACGAGCTTCCTCAGCTGCCTTCTCTTCCTCAACTGTTACTGCAGTTTCATATACATAATCGACATATACGAAATCACTTGAAACATATCCTGACTGGTCATCAGTTACTGCAACCTTATACCATCCGTTCTCCTGACCAAGAATTGTAAGTGATTCACCTTCATCCTTAAGGTCTACAACCTCGCTGTCAGTAGACTCCTCTGCCCTGATATTAAGAGTTTCAGCAGTTACCTTTGCTACCTGATCACAGTTATTCTCGATGTATGACTCTGCATCGCTGCCAAACAAGAGATAATCGTTCTTAACATATCCATATGCATTACCTGAAGAAACCAACGACCAATCATCGCCTTTTTCAACAATAGTACCTACATTACCATTATAGAACTTTCCAACTACTTCGCTTTCTTCATCAGCTTCGCTTCTAATGTTGAGATAACTCTCAATGTTAGCAACAACCTGATTGCTTTCTACCTTAACTTCTTTTGTTTCAATCTCTGCCGGCTGTGACTCAACCTCAGCGACTAAAGTTTCTGTTGTATCATTAGTATCTGTAGTATCTTCTGTTGAAACCTGTGCAAGCTGATCAACCGGTGTACCTTTTTTAATTTCAGTTTTAAGTGCGCTACTGTTTGCGATAGCTTTACTTATTGTAATCTGCTTTCCGCTCACCTGTTCTTTCACGCTCGTCGGAGTAGCTGTACCGCCAAGCAACAATGAAACTGCTGCAACCGCTAACATTGAACTCCGAATAACATTCTTCTTCATATTATACCTCTTTTTTTTCATTCTTATCACAAATGTTACAAAAATGTTAAATTTCTAAAAACAATCCTATAATATCAAAGCTTTTCACTTATGTCAACTATTATTTTCAAAATACCCTTGAAATTACGTTGTTTTTTTAACCAAACATTTATCAAATATATATTTATATATACTAAATCAATATTTAATGTTGATTTTTTCTTAATAATTATGTATAATTAATTCATGTTTATTTTATGGATTTTGGTTAATATGACAGCTTATTATACATACTCTTATAGCCATAATCCCAACTAATATTTTGAAAGGATGAGCTTGATATGGATATTAGAGATGTACTTGATTTGAAAGAACTGGAACAGATAATACAGGATTGGTCAGATGCCACAGGTCTTGCTGCTATCGCAGTAGATGAGAAGAATGAATATATCACCAAACAGATTAATTTCAACGACTTCTGCATTAAGTACAACAAGGCATTTGAAGAAGATCTTGTAAAATTTCAGAAAAGTGGTTCAGTGGATGCCGAGATAATTTTCGATAGTAACGGTTTGGTCTATTTTTTAAGAGATATCGTTGTCAACGGTAAGAAAATCGGTACTATTATTGGTGGTCAGGTTCTTATAAAAGATCTTGATGAGGCTAAAGCTAAAAAGAATGCAGAGAAACTCGGAACAGATCCTGATAAATACATCGCCGAACTTAAGAAGTGCGCCGTGATGCCTGAGCAATCTGTCAACGCTGCCATCAAACTGTTAGGCAACTATGTGAATATTCTCGCTAACGACAGTTATTCAAAATCTCAGGACGAACAGATGATACACAAGCTTGATACAGAGATTGCAAAAGCTGCCAGCCTGATATCTGAGATTAATGAGAAATCAGCACAGTTGGATAAGATCGAAAACAAGCAGAACATTCTTTCATTGAATGCTTCTATAGAAGCTGCCAGAGCCGGTGAGTTCGGCCGTGGCTTTGCTGTAGTTGCTGCAGAGGTTGGTAAGCTCGCCGTCAACTCCGGTGAGATTAACAAATCTATCAAAGTATCACTCAGAGATTTGACAAGCACTATCAAGGCTTTAGAGAAAGCAAAATAATCTTATTATAATGTAACAAAACGGCGATTGATTCAATTCATTCGCCGTTTTCCATATTTTGTGCTCTTTATCAAATGAACCTTTTTATTCATTTATCATATAACAACAAACATTCTGCCCGAGTAAGCAGAGAGTCTCATATTGCAACGTCCACTTCTAATATACAGAGTCTCCATATCAGCAAAACTGTTACCGCCGTATATAGAAACATCTGTATTGATTACTTCTTTCAACATATGGTTTCCCGGATATTTTATCTCATAATTATCAAATCTTCTGTCTCCAAAATTAAAGACAACCAATATAGTTTCTCCGCCCGCTTCTCTTAAAAAAGCATATACCAGATCATCTCGTCTGTCATTAATCAAATACTTAAAACAGTTGCTATTGTACTCACCTTCATATAGTGCTTTATGAGAATCGTAAGTAAGACATAAATCTCTACAAAATCTGCTAAATTTCTGATGCATTGGAAACTTGGACAAAACATCAAAATCCTGTTCTCTGTACTCTCCCCACTCACGAAACTGTCCTATCTCATTACCCATAAACGACAATTTTTTTCCGGGATGTGAATACCAATACAGAAACATTGCCCTGCACTGTGCAAATTTTTCCTCATAGCTTCCATACATTTTGTCAAGCAGAGTCTTCTTTCCATGCACTACTTCATCATGAGAAAATGCCAGTAAATATAATTCATTATAAAAATAATGCATTGAAAAAAGTATCTGGTCATAATGATTCTTTCTCTCTGAAATTTCATACGAAAAGAACTCTAAGGTATCATGCATAAATCCAAGATCCCATTTATAATCAAATCCTAATCCATCATATTCAACAGGTGCAGTTACCTTAAGATATGTGGTAGAATCCTCAGCAAAAAGAATAGCATGGGGATGTCTCATTTTAATTCCGGCATTTAAGCTCTTTACAAACTCCAGCGCTCCTTCATTGACACCAAGCTCTATCCTGCCCTGCCGATAAATGATATTGGATATGGCATCAAAACGCAGTCCGTCTATGTGATAATCATTTAGCCAATAGTCAACACAGGATTTTAAAAAGCTTGCCACCTCACCTTTTGCATGATAAAAGTTATAAGAACCCCATTCACTTTTTGTCATTTCATTATAACCATTGTCATTGACACCAGAATATTCCAAAGATGTATTATTTCCACCGACATAATTTCCCGGAATCTCATATAATTCTCCTCCATCAAAAAAAGGCAGGCCATAGTCATCTGTCGCAAAATGAACCAGTACAAAGTCAAGAATAACGCCAATCCCGGCTTTATGACACTCGTTTATAAAACTTTTTAAGCCATCGCCTGTTCCATATCTTGAAGTAGGCGCAAAAAAACCGGTAGACTGATATCCCCACGATTCATCTAGCGGATGTTCCGATAAAGGCAGGATCTCTACATGTGTATATCCCATCTCTTTCAGATATGGGATTAGCACCTCAGACATCTCTTCATATCTGTACCACCGCTCACCTGAGGAGGTTTTTTTTCTTCTCCACGAACCAAAATGCATTTCATATATATTCATCGGGCGATTATACATTTTGTCAGTATCACTCATCCATTCATCATCAGTAAATGTAAACCCATCCCTTCTTCTTATAATAGACGCCGAACAAGGCCGTAACTCCATGCCGAAACCATATGGGTCAGCCTTATCAGTACATGTTCCATCCTGGTGGTATATACGGTACTTATACATTTGACCTTCTTTTGCTTCCGGAATAAAAACCGAATATATTCCACCTCTGCCTTCACAATGCATATCGGTATCATGCCAGAAATTAAACTCACCAATAACCGTTACTTGCTTTGCCCTCGGAGCATAGACACGAAAAAACACACCCTTTTCCTCCGGGTGCGCACCAAAATATTCATAAGCCATCCATTCATTTCCGCTGTAAAAATCATTCAAATTCATAAAATTCACCCAATAAACAAATCATATACTGCCAAATTATAACACAGGAACAGTCAAAAAACCATATAATCTTTTTCATACATTACAAAACAACTGCATATATTACATATAAAGAGTTTGAGGCTTTATCATGGAATTTCACAGCAAACATCCTCTCAATAACATTACACATAACAACCCCTATTCCATGTTAGAGGCTCTTATTCCTTTTGTTGATTACCCGATGAAGCTTCCACTGGCATTATTTATTAAATATCATGAGCTTCGATTAATAGTTAATGCTTTTCAGGAAGAGGAAAAGCTCTCCCAATATGGTTTGCACAGCTCATCGAACGACCCCTTAGAGATACTTGCAAACGTCATGGGATTATCTCCCGAACTGTTAAAAACTATTATGTCTATGATGGACAATATGAACACATCAAGCAACAATTCATCTGATAATATGTCTACGGAAGCCAACAGGGTAATTCAGCATTATGTAAGCAATAACAATCCACCCACACAGGATTATTCCTTTGACGACAATATACAAAACATATTTACCGAATACGATATGTTACAGGCGGCCGAATATTCAGAAAATCAAGGAGGTTGATATTATGCAGCAACAGGATTTCTTTTCTACACAGGAATTCATCAGTCTACATCCGCTAAAGCAAAAAATAATTAAAGAGCTTGCAACAAACAGAGCCAATGAATCTGTCGAATCTATGATACCCAAAATCATCTCCATCAACCATGAACTAAACAAACGCAATCTTAACTTTACCAAAAAAGAAAGTCGGCTAATGATAAACATCCTTACTAAGGATATGTCACCAGCCGACAAACAAAAAATCGATATGATAATGGGAATGATGTAAAATCTAATTCTTTCTAAACTCTAAAAGTTCAAGTCCCTCATTATGTTCAAGCACAGAATTGATAGTCCATTGATTAGTAAATAACAAAAGTGGATTGCCCTTCATATCCTTAACTTTCTTTACTTCGTTAACACGTTTTAACGAATTAACATCAGTCGAAGGATCCTTTATCCAACGAATAAAGTTATACGGAAGTGGTTCAAGTTTAATCTCGCATCCATACTCATTCTCAAGTCTGTATTTCAATACTTCAAATTGAAGTACACCTACAACACCAACTATTATCTCACTCATTCCTGCGGTGTATTCCTGGAATATCTGGATAGCTCCTTCCTGAGCTATCTGGGTTACTCCCTGCACGAACTGCTTTCTCTTCATTGTATTCATTTGCACAACTCTACAGAAATGCTCCGGAGCAAACGTAGGAATACCCTCGTATTCAAATTTCTTACCTGGTTTACATAAAGTATCACCTATTGAGAAGATACCCGGATCAAAAACACCGATAACGTCTCCGGCATACGCCTCTGAAACCACCTTTCTATCCTGTGCCATGAGCTGCTGAGGCTGTGATAACTTCATCTTCCTCTTACTCTGCACGTGATATACATCTTTATCCGCATCGAATCTTCCCGAACATATTCTCATAAATGCGATTCTGTCACGGTGAGCCTTATTCATATTAGCCTGAATCTTGAATACGAACGCTGAGAAATCCTCTGACATAGGATCTATCGGTCCCTCATTTGAAGTTCTTGGAAGTGGAGAAGTTGTCATCTTCAAAAAATGGTTAAGAAATGTCTCTATACCAAAAGTATTTAGCGCCGATCCGAAGAATACCGGTGACAACTCACCTCTATTAACCTTATCCTGATCAAGTGGTTCGCTTGCTCCATCAAGAAGCTCAACCTCTTCCATCAGCTGATTATAAAGTTCCTCGCCTATATCAGCCTTTAATTCCTCATCATCAATTGAGTAATCAGTCTCGGCCGCCTTCTTTGCACCACCTGTTGATACCGATTGGAACTTTGAAACAACTCTGGATTCTCTGTCATACACACCTTTAAACTCTTTACCTGATCCGATAGGCCAATTGACAGGACAGGTCTGAATTCCAAGCACTGTCTCTATATCATCCAACAGTTCAAATGTATCCTTTGCATCTCTATCCATCTTATTGATAAATGTAAATATAGGAATATGTCTCATCACACAAACCTTGAAAAGTTTGATAGTCTGTGCCTCAACACCCTTAGATGCATCAATAACCATAACCGCAGAGTCTGCAGCCATAAGAGTTCTGTAAGTATCCTCTGAGAAGTCCTGATGTCCCGGTGTATCTAGAATATTGATACAATATCCATCGTATTGAAACTGAAGAACAGAAGAAGTAACAGAGATACCTCTCTCCTTCTCTATATCCATCCAGTCTGATACAGCGTACTTGGAATTGGCTTTACCTTTAACCGAGCCAGCAGTATTGATAGCACCACCAAACAGGAGAAACTTCTCCGTAAGCGTAGTCTTACCTGCATCCGGATGTGAGATTATCGCAAATGTTCGTCTTTTTTCTATCTCTTTTCTTAAATCTGACATATTATCATTTCTCCATATTCTCTATTAATTACCCAAACAAATTGGGGTTTGTACGCGAAACTCTTCTTAAATTTTGTATGCATAGTCAGTTTGCCTGATTTAGTTTTTATAAATGCGTGCGCTTGGATAAAAAGTTTTATTTTTATGACTGTTTGTCCGAAAAAAGAGTTTCTAAGTATCCTGTACAATATATTCAACAATACGCGAACGGCTTATATGCGACATCCTTGTCGCATTAAGCC
>CADBCZ010000076.1 GCA_902793335.1 uncultured Lachnospiraceae bacterium | reverse complement strand
GGTCGGTTGTCATAAAGATATGTTGATTGATACGTTATGTAACTTCTGCTTACTCTTCTGACAGCCGCCCATGCCCTACGGCAAGAGCTGTTTTGTAAAACGTATTTTGAATAAACAGCACAATTATGAATTGAATATTTCAAATTAAGTGAATACGAAACTTTCGATAATCTTGAGTATTGTGAAACGGCGAACAGGAACGGATACTTTATTAAAGTATTCGTGAGTTTAGTACTGCTACGTAATGCAATGATAGTGCGAACGGGTCCCGCAGCAATTATGACTGTCACTGGAGCTGTGAACAATATCAATATCTATAAAAGTTTCGACCACAACTTATAATCAATTCATAATTGTGCGTCCGTCATTCAAACAGCTCGATAAACCCCAATTTCACTTCCCATATATTTCATATATTTCCTCAGTATATACATTTGGTGCTTCATACACGATAAGCGGTGGTTCTATTGTTATCCTTGACTTTCCGCCCTTTGTACCCTGTATCATCACCATCGTTGGTTCCTTATTAACATAAGGATGAACAAGTCTCATCCTCTTCGGTTCGATATGATACTTTTGCATCAATTCAAATATTTCAGCAAGCCTGAAAGGTTTATGTATCATAAAAAAATTCCCGCTCTGCGGCAGAACATAACTTGCAAGTGATATAACATCCTCTAATGAAAGTGCCACCTCATGTCTTGCAATAGTCTTAGGTTCATAGACATTTTTAAGTCCATGATTATCCGTCATATATGGTGGATTAACTGTAACAACCTGATATGAATTATTAGCAAATAAATCTCTGCCCTTTTTCACATCTCCACAGATTATATCAATCTTATCCTCTAAGGAATTATATTTCACACTTCGTCCTGCCATATCAGCATACTCTTCCTGCAATTCCAATCCGGTTAAATGTCCTGCCGAAGTTTTTGCAGCAAGTAAAACCGGTATAACACCGCTGCCCGTACATAAATCAAGCACATTTTGACCCGGTTTAATTTTCACAAAGTCAGTAAGCAGTACAGCATCTATGCCAAAACAAAAGCCTGCCGGTTTTTGTATCAGTTGATATCCCTTACATTGAAGGTCATCTAACCGTTCATCTTCATAAATCAGATTATTATCCATCATTACCTCTCCTAAGAAAAACAACTCCTTTTTTAAGGGAGTTGTTTTATATATTATGGACATATTAATTAATGTATCAGTCGATACGTGAACCAGACTCTTTCTTCTCAAGCGCCTCTAACGCCTTAAGTTCCGCATCGACCTTCTCGTTATTGCGTCTCTTCTTTGGCTTGAACTTAAGCTCCTCCGCATGATATTCACGAATTTCCTTCTCATCATCCTCTAGCTCAACTATAACTTTAACCTTCTGTCTTATAACACTCACACTGCTAACCTCACCACGAAGTCCGTCAACAGTCTTTACACGATCTCCGACATTCGGCAATCTGTCATTTAAGTATTCATAAGTTTCCTGTTCATTCTTAAGACAGCACATAAGCCTTCCGCAAACTCCGGATATCTTAGTAGGGTTAAGAGACAAATTCTGCTCCTTGGCCATCTTGATAGAAACAGGTACAAAGTCAGATAAATGCTTGTTGCAGCACAATTCTCTGCCACAAATACCAATACCGCCCATAATCTTGGTCTCATCGCGGACACCAATCTGACGAAGCTCTATTCTGGTTCTGAAGACTGCCGCAAGATCCTTGACAAGCTCCCTGAAGTCAACCCTTCCGTCTGCAGTAAAATAGAAGAGCACTTTGTTATTGTCAAATGTGTATTCCACATCAATAAGCTTCATTTCAAGTCCATGTGCCGCTATCTTTTCCAGACAGATATCAAATGCTTTTTTGCATTTTTCTTTGTTCTCTTCGTTCTTCTTATCATCCTCAGGTGTCGCCTTTCTGATAACCGGCTTGAGCTGACTTGTCATTTTGGTCTCATCAATCTCACGTCTTCCAAGCACCACCTTACCATATTCAACTCCACGAATCGTTTCCACGATTGCAGCATCTCCAACTTCAATCTCTATAGATCCCGGTGCAAAGAAGTAAATCTTACCGTTAGTTCGGAATCTAATACCAATAACTTCAGTCATTACTATGTCTCCCCTATATTTTTATTTCATATTCTCTTTAATTGTGAGTAGCAACAATTCCATTGCTATATCAAAATTAACATTAGCTTCAAGTCTTATCTTGACTTTATTAAGGGCACGTATTACTTCCTCTACTCCCTCATAAGACATCATACTTGCCTGTTTCTTAAGAATTGAATAGTCATCCTTAAACAACAGCTTATTGGGCGAATTAGATATCTTTACCATAAGTATATCTCTATACCACATAGTCATTATATCCATATAATCCGTAACATCAAGCTTATATTTTCCAAGATTCTTAACAGCGGAAATAACATCCTCCATATCCATATCCTGAATACGTCTCAATATCCTTACGCTGTCCTCAAGTAATTCATTATATTCCGGCGAAATCGCCAATCTTATCGCTTTACCGAGATTACCCTGAGCAAAGTCGGCACAGAATCTGGCTTTACTCTGTTCCACATCCAACTTTGTTGTCAGATACTCTACCACATGAAGTGGTTCAACAGGTTTGAAATTCAGAATAATGCATCGACTCAAAACTGTCGGAAGGAATTTGCCAATACCATTGGCAAGCAGCAAAATGATAGCATATTCCGGCGGCTCTTCTAAAGTCTTAAGAAGAGCATTCTGAGCCTGCGGATTCATAAGCTGTGCATCCGGCACAATATATATCTTATATCTGCTGCTATACGGTTTCAGATCAACATCATTTACAATCTGCTCTCTCACCTCATCGACAGATATCACATTAGGTTTTTCATGTTTCACCCATATTATATCAGGCTGATTTCCCGATTCTGTCTGAAGACATGACCGACATTTTCCACACGGGTCAGGTCCGCCTTCCTCACACTGCAAGGATTTTGCAACCACTGCTGCAAGAGTTCTTTTTCCCGAACTCTTTTCCCCATTTAAAATGTACGCATGAGAAACCTTTCCAAGTTCAATACTGTTCTTAAAGTGTTTGACTATATCCTCATGTCCTATTATATCACTGTAGTTTGCCATACACCTCATCCCCCTTCTCCATTATGTTGATATGTCCATTAGCATGCCCCGAATATCGTCAATCTTACCTAAAATAGCAAGATTATCTTTCTCGTCCTTTAGAAGTTCCTGAGCTAAGTCGTCCAGCGACTTATCGACCTCTTTAACGATTCCGTATACTCTGTGTCTGCCTCGTCTGTCAAGAAAATTTTCTCTTGAAAACTCATGCGAATTGGCCGTAACCTCATTCATAAATTCTTTGACAAGTGCACGATACCTCTTCATATCTTTGATATCCATATGTTTGGCTATCTTGCTGCCCTGTTCCTCTATGTCTTTCATTAGATTGGAGAGTTTTTCCTGAAGTTCACTGTTTTCAATATGACTTACCAGGGTAAAGCGAAATGTATCATCTCCTTTCGGCGCCTGCGTCTGCTGCTCCACTGCCGTCTGTGGCGTCATCTGATTGATTCTCATATCCATTTCCCATCTCTCCTCTCTTTATAATCTGTATAGTTTAGAAAAACCTGTTTTCCACTTCTTCTACAATCCTTCCATGGATCTCCTCAACGCTAAGCGTTGCGTCTATCGGAACTATTCGCTCCGGATACAGATCCGCAAGCTTTCTGTAGCCTTCAACGACTCTCATATGAAATGCTATATCCTCCTGTTCCATACGGTCTAATGTCGCCTGATTCTTCTTTCTCTTAATGCCATCTTCTGCATCAAGATCCATAAATATCGTAAGCTTTGGTTTCACATCTCCCAGCGCATAATTATTGACCTCATACACCGTCGAGACGCCAAGTCCTCTTCCTATACCCTGATACACAGCCGAGGATTCTACAAATCTGTCACATATTACCGCTTTACCTTCTTCCAACGCAGGTTTTATTATCTGGTTGACCAGTTGGGCTCTTGCAGCGGCATACAATAGCAATTCTGTCATATAGCTCATTTCTTTATATTCGGGATTAAGAATTATTTCACGAATTGCCTCACTTATGTCAGTTCCTCCGGGTTCTCTTGTAACCACACTGTCATATCCCTTTTTCTCTAAATATTTTCTAAGCAATTCTATCTGGGTTGTCTTTCCCGATCCATCCGGGCCCTCTATCGTTATGAATATTCCTTCCATACCTAATCCTTTCCCAAGTCGTTATTTCATCTCTATCTATATTCGTAACCTAACCGTCACCTATATTCTTTTCTTCCTGATAGGCAGCCAGCTGTTTCTGATTTCTTTGACAACATTAACATAATTCTTATTAGCTCCCTCAGATGTTACACCCTTAACATTTCTACCAAACTCAATAGCTCGTTTAATCCCTCGAATGCAATCCTTTGATAATACCTCTCCGGGAGTAACAAACGGTATTCCCGGCGGATATACAAATATGAAATCACTGCTCACTCTTCCGACTGCATCATCTAACGGAACTCTTATTTCTGCCTTTGTCCCGGCTTCGTATATCTCCATTCTCTTTTCCGGTAAGCTATCATATAATATTGTATCGGCTTCATACGAATAATTCATTAATTGTTTGTCTATGGTTTCCATAGCAAGTAATAAGCTTTCAAATGCTTCCTTAGAATCGGCTATTGTGGAAATGGCAACAACGTAATTACCACCTGCCATCTCCATCATTTGTCCATATTCCTTCTCTAATATATCAGCCAGCATCTGTCCCGTCACAGGTACAACACCATCTTCCGTCTCCATACCACAATTCTTCACAGAGAACACAAATCTGGTGTAATCATAATCACTGTTGCTGTACTTTTTGAAATCATCTCCACCAACCAGATGTATATTGGCAAGCTCCGCAAATTTCTTCCTGTAATCAACTACAAGCTGCTTAAGTACAAGAAACTTTCCGTCTCTTTCAAAATCCATCTTCTCTATACAGGCTTCTATAGTAGCCATAAACACATAAGAAGGAGAGGTACTCTGATAAAGCGATACGAATTCATCCAGCTTTTTCTCATTAACGTAACCCTTCTTCATATGGAGAATCGCACATTGTGTCATAGCCGGAAGCGTCTTGTGAAGGCTCTCTACCACTATATCCGCTCCAAGTCTTATAGCAGGCTTTGCCACATTCTTGTAATTAGTTGCCGAAATAGTCTCGACAACGTTGGACATATATTCAAAATGTGCTCCATGCGCCTCATCAACTATAAGCGGCATCTTCTCTTTGTGAACTATCTTTGATATCTTCTCAACATCACTTACCACACCTTCGTATGTCGGGGATACTATAAGAACCGCCTTGGCATGTGGGTGCTCCTTAACTGCCTTCTTAACAGAATCCGGTGAAATGCCTCCAAACATACACAGTTCATCATTCCATTCAGGCAATATATACACCGCTTTAAGTCCCAGAAGTCGAATCACATTATACACCGATTTGTGAGAATTTCTAGCAACTATAATGGTATCACCATGGTTACATACTGCACTTACTGCAGCCATAATCCCACAAGTTGCTCCGTTAACAAGATAATAACTCTTATCAGATCCGTATATCTTGGCAGCTCTTTCTTCCGCCTTAAGGATTATTCCCTTTGGATCATGTAATTCGTCGAGATCTCCAACTTCAGTCACATCTATAGAAAATGGATTCTCAACCATATCCGGAAAAATTGTGTTAAGACGTCTCTTATGTCCCGGCATATGCCATGGATAAGAACCCTCTGTATTATATTGTATTAGCCCATTAAGTATTGGCTGTTCCATAATATCTTACTCACTTTTCGTAAACAGTAACGAAATCAGTCTGTCACCGTTTGTCATTTATTTCAAAAGACTATAATTCAATCTATTATATCAAATTTTAAACAAAAAAGCAATTATTCCAAATTTCCGGAACAATTGCCTTTTATTTTCACATATCCTTAAAGCTTCAGGTTTGAATTTATGAAATGTGCGTTATTTAATTATGCTTCTTTTCCTGCAAGATATTCATTCATATCCTTAATGAGCTGATCACAATCCATACCGTGAACCTGTGCAGCCTCCTCTAAGCTCTCACCCTGAGAAGCAGGACAACCTACACAATGCATTCCGCTTGCCATAAGTATTGCAGCGTTACCCGGATCAAGTGCTATAATCTCGCCGATTAACATATCTTTGCTAACTGTCTGTGCCATAATTAATTCCTCCTGTTTTGTGTTATATAATGTATAATTATATTATTCCTCATAACGGAGTACATTATAATATGTTTGTATATAAAAATCAATTTGATTTTTATTATTATACTTATTGTGCCGGATTCTCGATAAACAAATCCTCGGCACCTCTTGCACGGAGAACTCCATCAGTACCTTCATAGTAGACCGCACCCTGTGATGTAACCCATGTCTCATCACCATTGTCTGTAACAGTCTCTTCTGTTCCATCACTGTAATATACTGTCATTGTTTTTGCTGTAGTATCTTCTACCGCTTCTGTTGTCTTATCAATTTGCAACTGTTTCACAAATCTAATCCCATATCTGCAATTCATATTTTAACCCAGCACTTCCTCATACACCCTTAAAACGTTTCTATAAAAAATGTCATCTATACGGTCATAATCAAATCCCGCCTTGTTAAGTGCATGCGCCAAATGATCCATCTTATCCGCTTCCGGCATACCGCCATATACAGGAATACCGTCAAAATCACTCCCCAGACCAAGCACCCCAACACCGCCCACATTTGCAATGTATTTTGCATGTTCGGCGATTTTATCGCAGGTAATATCCAAAGTATTTTCAGATACCTTACCACTTTCTTTGATTTCCTCAGGAGAAAAAAGAAAATCCCTGCAATAATTAAGTCCTGTTACGCCGCCACGTTCTCCCAGTTTTTTTATCATGTCATCACTTATATTTCTGACTATAGGACATACAGCTCTTGCATTGGAATGACTTGCTACAAAAGGCTTAGTAGTATTGTTATACACATCATAAAATCCGGCATCGGATAAATGCGAAACATCAACTATCATTCCCATTTCATCCATCGCCCTGACAAATTCTATTCCTTTATCCGTAAGTCCATGCACCGTATCAGGTATATACGGTGAAAAATCAGCGTCATTCTGTCTTTTGATGTCAATATTGGGGTATCCGAGTTCATTTATATAATTCCATGTAAGAGTCATCATACGGACGCCCCTGTCATAGAGATTTCTAAGCTTATCCATATCGCCCTGACACGCCTCTCCACCCTCAACAGTAAGAAGAGCTGAAAGTCTTCCACTCTTCTCATTTTCATATATCTTGGAAACAGTCGTAACCATTGATATTTCGTCAGAAAGCACATTCATTTGATTGCAAAATTCCTTGTACAGATCCTCAAAACGTCTGAAGCAATCAATCCTTTCATCAAAAGCTTTAGTTCCTTTGCCTTCAGACACATCACCTTCCTCGCGATTGTCTGCCGACGCTCTTGCATATGATACATTATCGGCAAGACTACTGTCTTTTTTATCATCATATGCTTCAACAAACATCGCAAAGTTCTGAAGCACATATCCTCCATTTTTCATCTTGGATATGCTTAACATATAATCATCATTATCCAGATTCTTTTTATCTCCGGCTACACTGTTCTTCCATATCTTATGAATCGTATCACAGTGCATATCTATAATCTTCATGTCATTCCTCCGGTCTTTATTTCACAAGTCTTAATCCCTGTCTACAGCTCATTATTACCTGTCTGACTTTACACGGCGTCTCTCCGTCCGTATGTATCCACTGCGGATTATCCACTACTATTCTTATGCTACGACATCTGTACATAGATACGTTTGAAAACAGTAAATGTTTCCTGCAATATACCATTGCAACTTCCGTCAATAATTTTGGAATCGGTGCTCCCTTCGCAAGACATACATCCAGCTTTCCGTCTTCAGGATCTGCATCAGGGCAAAACGGTACTCCGCCACCCTCCATCTCATGAACCATACCAACTGCAAAGAAAAGATTACGGACGCAAAGCGGTCCTTTTCCATCAAGATAAATCTTTGCTCGTGTATTACTTCTTGAAAAAATCTGTTTGATACCAATCGTCACATACACAAGTTTTCCAAGATGAAAAACATTGAGAACCTTCTTAATCTTGCTGTGGCTTGCCTCCTGACATATATCCGCATCATATCCAATCCCGCTGCTTATAACATATTTTCTGCTCTTGCGCATACCGTCAACCATGACATAATCAGCCTCACCGTAGTCAAGCACTATTTCCTCCGGATTATCAAGAAGCTTTATCAGCGCCTTCTCAGGGTCTTTCTCTATTCCGACATTTCTCGCAAAATCATTGCCCGAACCGATACGGATACATGAAAGCTTAGTATGCTCAAGATCCACGATTGAATTAAATACCAGATTAAGAGTTCCGTCACCACCAAGCACAACTAAATGAACATCTTTATCTTTTATTTCCTCTTCCGATGCAGCATCAACCACCTCAATCGTGCCACCAAATGACAGTTTCTTATTTCTTCCTGTCAGCTTCTTGACGATAGCAATCAGTTCTTCCTTATCTGTCTGCGCTATAAGTTTATATTTAACTCCACGCGTTTTAAGTATCGGTTTTAACTGCTTCCAAACTTTCCTGCCCACACCCGATGAAGCAGTCGGATTCATTATAAAATAATACATTGATTTATCATCTCCCGTAACTAAACATCTACTCAGGAATCTTAAGGTTTGAAACATCAACACTTGGAACTATATTTTTATTCGTTTTTTCACTCACAAAACATGCTGCATACAACGGATACGTCGAAAAACCTTCACCTCTTCCTATATTGGTATCAGAAAATTTGACCGCAGGATGTTTACCATATTTCTTGGGATTTGCTATAACATACTTCATACTTGTTGCACGATTATTTGTTGACTTGCATTCGACCATAGTAACTTCTCCATCATTTTCATATAGGAAGTCAATTTCCGGCGAACCACTTTTTGCATGATAATAATACAAATCAACACCATTTTTTACAAATGCTGTTGCAATCATATTCTCAGCTATAGCTCCCTTATAAGCACTAATGTTACCTGATAAAATTTGAAAAGGAACGTCATCTCCCAATCTGGAAATCAATAGACCTGTATCAGCATAGAACACCTTAAATTCTGAAGGAATTCTGACGCCTTCTAGTGGAAATGACATTTCACGCGTATTATAAGCACACACAACAAGTCCGACATCTATTAAATAACGTAATCCATCAGCCTTATCTTGTGAATGCCCCTTTGCATTTACAAGACTATATTGAAACTTCTTATACTCCTTGGATAACTGTGCAGGAATTGAATCAAGACAAGCCTCAGCACGTAATTTCAAAACCTCATTGACCTTATCATTTCCTTTAGAATCCTTATACCTGCCAAAATCATCCCTTATAGAATTCAGAATATTATTCTGCACTTCACGAACAGCATTAATATCATGAGTATCAAAAAATACATTAACTGCCTCCGGCATACCACCTACTATAAGATACTGCAGATACAAAGAACGAATACTATCATGAATTGTATTATCTATCACCGTCTTCTCATCAAATGATTTTTTAACATAATCAATAATCTTATTATCCATCCCGGTATTTATAAGAAATTCACGAAATGATAACGGATACATTGTCATTTGCTGTTCATATCCAACCGGAATTCCTCTTACATAAGGTTCACGAAATCCTTTGACTCCCAGAAAACTCCCTGTAGCTATAACATCATAACGACCATCTATATCCCAATATTTCAATGAACTTCTAGCATCCGGACAATCTTGTATCTCATCAAAAATTATTAGAGTCTTACCTGCAACAAACCTTGCGGAAGTAATAACTGACGAAATCGACATTACCATACGATCAACATCAAAATCACCCTCAAAAGCCTGATGAACCTTAATATTTGCGCGCAAATCAATATAGACAACATTCTCATAGAACTGCTCTCCAAACTGCTTTACGATATAAGTCTTTCCAATTTGGCGTAGTCCCTTAATAACAAGCGGATGATGTTTGTTATCCTTCCATTTTATCAATTTCTCCCAAATATCTCTCTTCAGCATTGCTAAATCCCCCTTATATAACGATTTTACATCACTCTTTGTCATTTTTCAAGGGATTTCACTTCTTATTTTTGTCATTTTTCAAAGGATTTAAGGCGAATATTCTGTCATTTTTCAAACCCATTAAGCTAAATCTCCCCCAAGATGCAAATTAAGTACATCCTCATCGCACTTTTTTCCTGCAGCATATAACATCCACATTTTCATGTATGCTGCAGCCGGTGCCAGGTCATAAAGCGGCTTAATACTAAGCTTTTCATAAAGACTTGTGCTCTCATAGGATATTCCACGACGTACACCCGTAAGATACACAGGCACACCTTCTTCATGCATTTTCTCAAAGAACTTCTGGTAATCTTCAAGCTTTGTATTCATAGTCCCTGAGTGAAAGCTCTCCAACAATATATAAGATGCATCACCACGGCAGAGTTTTATTCCCGGGTATAAATGATACCTTGCAATATCGTCACACACAGCTGATAATTTGACAGCACCTATCAGTTCGAGCTCATCTTCACCTTCGCTGTAGCTTTCATTTTTCACGAATACATCATCTTCTATCTTACCATAGTATTCGTCCCTGACACTGAAATATTCATCAGAAAATGCTACTGTTTCAAGAAGACGCGATGCTCTGTGGATGTATGTGACTCCATCATGGTTACGATATGACACAAAAACTCCACTCTGCCCTGCCTCAATCAACCTTATTGCGCCATGTAGATTATCTACTCCGTTAGCTCTCTCATCTTCTATTGGATAATTGCTCGACACAAAACAAACAGGAATACAGTTCTTCCCAAGTGCATACGAAAGCGCAGCCGCAGAATACGGAATTGTATCTGTTCCATGTGTCACTATGATTCCGTCGTATTTTCCGTGTTTTATTTCAACATTATTATCTGAATTATTTTCAGGCTCAACACAAGAGGCATTCTCATTTATGACATCACAAATGCATTCAATAAGCTTTGATATAGTCTCACCTGTATTCTGCTCCGAAAGCTCTGTGTAAGGAGTCATTACATCATAAGTATACTCAATACCATACTTCTTTCGATATGCTTCTATTATTTTATACGGCTTACTCTCATCCGTCGATATATAATCTCCTGATACGGTGCTTCCAATCGTACCGCCTGTAAATATAAAGAGGAGTTTCAAACCATTCACAACCTTTCACCTTAAAAGTCAAGACTCAGTCGGAGCTTGAACCCCGACTGAGCTAAATACTCTGTCTTTATTATAGCCAAGCATTTATATTTTGCAAAGATTGTTTTTGACTTTATGTTAGTATTTATTTGCACCACTTCTTCTTAAATGCTTCCCAACCTGCTGATTCTCTGACAAACTGATATGCATCATCCTCAAAAAAGCATTTCAGCTGAGTACTTTTTACCATGTCTGCAGTTGCCTGCATCTTTTCATCATCTGTCACCTGTTCATTAAATGTCATATGCTCAAAAAGATCAGACTTTGTATATTCCATCAAACTGTCAGTAGTAGATAAGAGCAAATCCATCAAAGCAAGAGTTCTATCCGCATCCTGCATAGCTGTTGTAAGTTCAATTTCAACCGCCAGCTTATTGAATTCTCCCATATCAAAAATATCTGAAAGCGTGATCTCTTTCCGGATTAAAGTCTCAGCTTTTTTAAAGTTTTCTGTCTTAATAGCAATCGTATGAATCTCATGCATTATTACGCTTAATGTCTGATATGTTGTAAGCATCACATCTTCAATAATCGTATAGGCCTCTTCATACCTTCCGGTTCCTTTGTATATTGTTGCAAGTGACAGAATTAAGTTCTAAGCATTTGGATATTCCCTTACTATACTGACAATCTTCTCATATACTGTATCAACAGGCTGCGTAGCAAACATACCATATATCTCATTTACGATATTTGATACTTCCATATCTGTAAGATTCTCATTAAATGAAAGCAGTTCATCCAATGATATATGAAGAAGTCTGGCAATCGGCGCTAGAAGAGATATATCAGGTGTTGATGCACCACTTTCCCACTTATTGACAGCAGGTGCGGTGACTCCAAGTCTGTTTGCCATATCTTCTTGTGTCATGTTTTTTTCTTTTCTGTATTTTCTAATTATCTCATTAATCTGCATAATTATCTAAACCTCCTAATATATAAATATGTTTAGCCGGCTTTTACGATATCTATTATAACTTAAGTCAAGTATAACATCTATTGAACAGTGCTAAACTTTTGTTTAATTTTTTTAACTGCTATTCACATCTTTATTTTCATATAAATCGAGTAGGAGGAATTTCTCTTAGTTGAGAAATTCCGACCTCTCACACCACCGTGCGTACCGTTCGGTACACGGCGGTTCAATCAACTTAACAAG
>CADBCZ010000075.1 GCA_902793335.1 uncultured Lachnospiraceae bacterium | reverse complement strand
ATTAAAGTATTCGTGAGTTTAGTACTGCTACGTAATGCAATGATAGTGCGAACGGGTCCCGCAGCAATTATGACTGTCACTGGAGCCGTAAACAATATCAATACGTATAATAAGTTTCGACCACAACTTATAATCAATTCATAATTGTGCGTCCGTCATACAAACATCCCTACAAACCCCAATTTGCATTTGACATTTAAAATACGGTGTGTTATAACTGTACTATACCGAATGGTACAGATGGTACACAACGATTATTTGTTTAAATGTATTGTATTACATTCAATTGTTCTAGGAGGATATTACAAATGTCAATATGCAAAAAGACCAACGTTCTTACTATGCTATTTTTAATATTAATATTTTCATTGTGTGGTTGCAATAATGAAGTTGATAATACACCCGATGATAACCGGACAAAATTAGAAGATATGCCCGGAAAAGGTTTTGAGGGTAAGAATTTGGAGCTTCAAGACATTAATGGAGAGATATCATTTTACTGTGTAAAGAAAGATAAAATATATGTAATGACATATGTTAAAGAAAGCGGTTCATATCAGATATATAGTTGTGACTTAGAAGGTAATAATACAGTTTGTGTTGTAAGTGATATAAATGAAAAGTATATTAGTGCATTTCATGCAAATGAAAATGGTGAATTATTATATTTGTCTGTTAATATAGTTGATGATAGTAACGTTTATGAATTAGTCAAAATTAATACACAAAGTCTTGAACAAAAAAGATGTGATGTGAGTAATTGTTTTGAAAACATAGATCATGCTAATGATGAATATCAGGCAGAAGCGTTTTTGGGTAACTTTGAAATTAAAGAATTGGCCGGAATATTACTTAGGCAGGATGGAAGCGTAATTATTGGAATAGGTGAAAATGTATATGTGTATGATGAGATGCTTTCTAATGAGAAAAAGATAGATGTACCTCAAAATGTATTGACTGATATTGCATTGGCAAAGAATGGAGATATTGTTTGTGTAACTGATGAATTAGAAAGTGATATGGTTAATATCAATACATATATTTTGAACATGGAAAATCAGACGTGGAGTGATGCAATTGATATTAGGATTGGAGAAGCAGGTGGTAAAGATGTCGTAATGGACGGTGGTGAATATGATTTTTATTACGAGAGCCGAAACGGTATTAATGGATACAGTGTTGAAAAAGGTGAAGCGGAGGTATTGATAAATCAATTTAAATCATATATAGGAAATGAAGAATTAGATGGATTACAACCAGCTAAAGATAATATATACATTGGTACCTCAAAAGAATATATAGAACACCATTGTAATTTAAATATGGTATCGTGGAAAGAAGTTGCTCCTGATGCTGATAAGGATAAAACAGTTATTACGTTGGGTGTATATTTTGCAACTTCGACACCAAGAGCAGTAATAAGATTTAACCGAAATCATCCGGATTGTAAGATTCAAATAATTGATTATTCGGAAATGGATGAAGAGAGGATGATTGCAGATATTATTGGTGGGAAAATGCCGGATATAATAAGTGTTGATTGTTTACCTATATCTGTGAAACAGTGTGCAAAAAAAGGTATGATTGAAGAACTGACACCTTACTATGAAAAGGATGATGAATATAGTGTTAAGGATTTACTTCCCGAGATTTATGAGGCAGAGATGGAAGATGGAGGTTTGTACTATGTAGCGTCTTGTTTTTCGATTAATACTATGTTGGCAAGAACTGAAGATGTGGGGGATGCTGATGGCTGGACAGTAAAAGATCTAAAATCTGTAATGGATAAGAAGGGGAACAAATATGAATTATTTGATTCGAAAGATATACGAATAATTTATTTGGATACTCTTTTAAGCAATACAGTTTCAGACTATGTTGACTGGGATAACGGGGTATGTCATTTTGACAGTGATGAATTTAAGTATTTGATGAAGTTATCATATTCACAAGGGACTAAAGAGGAGGAAGAATGGGCGGATGCAGATATTTCTGAAAGTGTTGCAACACAGTATTCCAGATTTCATGACAAAGAATATCTTCTTTTAGATAGTAATGAAATTTCGCTTCATATGTTGCAATTTGAAAGAGAGGCATTAGGTATACCACTTAATTATATCGGATATCCTAATAAATCAGGGGAAGGTTCGTATTTTGAATTAGGAGATGTGTTTGCTATTTCAGCTAATTCAAAGAATAAGGAACTTGCATGGGAGTTTCTAAGAGAATTGTTATCAAAAGAATATCAAATAAAAAATGTAGAAGGTTATGATTCAACGATGCCGGTAATGAAATCTTCGTTTGATGAACATATGAAGGAATTAACAACATCAAAAACTTATATTAATGAATTGGGAGAAATTGTAGAACCGCAGGAAGAATTTGATTTTTCATGGGGAGATTACAGCGTTAAGGTAGGTGTTCCAAAAGATGAAGATGTTAACAAATATATGGAATTTCTTCATAGAACAAAGCATGTAAAAACATATGATACGGTGATTCTTAATATTGTATACGAGGAAGCACAATATTATTTTTTGGATAAAAAAAGTTTAGATAAAACTATTGATGCGATTCAGAACAGGGTAACGACATATATCAATGAACAAAGATAACAAAATGAAGGGAGGCTATGTGTAATGATACAAATGGATTACAAGAGCAGCAAACCGATATACGAGCAGATAATAGAACAGATGAAATTCAACGTTATGAAAAAGTACTTAAGCCCTGGTGATGCAATACCTTCGGTAAGGAAATTGGCATTAGAGCTTAAGATTACCCCTGGAACAGTTGCTAAAGCCTATCAGGAATTAGAGCGTCAGGGAGTTATTGAAACTATAAGAGGCAAGGGAACATTTATTGCATCAGAGCTAGATATAAAACAGGATGATTCAAAAATTCAGGCGATTAAGAAAAGAATTAGCACAGAAATATTAGAGCTTAAGATGATGGGATATGACAAGAAACAGACGGTTGAACTTGTTAAGAACATATTTGATGAGATTTAAGTTTTTTGTATATGAGGAGATGAGATTATGTTAGAGATAAAAGATTTGAGGAAAGGTTATAACAAGACAAAGGTTATTAAGGGAGTTAACCTTTCGGTTGAAAAAGGTGAAATACATGGACTGATTGGTGAGAATAGCGCAGGCAAGACAACATTGATTAAATGTGCTGTCGGAGTTTATAAGCCTGATGAGGGAGAAGTTTTATATGACGGAAAACCAATTTATGATAATCCTACGATAAAGGAAAAAGTCGGATATGTGGCTGATTCCAATGAGTACATAGGTCTCTATACTGTTTCAAGAATGGTTGATATGTATGAGGATTTTTATCCTAAGTTTTCGAGAGAGAAATTTAATGAATATAACGAGATATTTAAGCTTGATGTCAAGAAGAGGATTCATTCGTTGTCAAAAGGTCAGAAGATGAGACTTGCTTTTATGTTAGAGACATCAAAACAGCCTGAGTATCTTATATTAGATGAGCCGACATCAGGACTTGATCCTATTGCAAAGGCAAAGTTTTATGAACTTTTGATTAATGAAGTAGAACACAATGATATTGGTGTGCTGATAAGCTCTCATAATCTTGAAGGTTTAGAAAGGATATGTGATTCGGTAACAATGCTCCATAAAGGAGTGGTTGATCGACAGATGTCTATGGATGATATGAAATGTGAATTGACACAGCTAAATGTTGTATTTGAAGGTGGAGCGAATAAGAAAGTTTATGATATGCCGGAGATACTTCGTATAACAAATGTCGGTAGCATTTATACACTGATTGTTCGGGATTATGATGAAGATTTTGCGTCAAAACTAAAAGCAAACGGTGCAAGTCTGGTTGAACCTTTGGATATATCACTTGAAGAATTATTTGTTGTTCTGGGAGAGAATAACCTGAGAAATAACGAAGAGTAAAAGTAACGATAAGATGGGAGGAAATGAGATGAAGGATTATATCAAACTGTCTAAAGTAACGGGCAGACTTTATCTTGCAATGTTTATAACAGCATTTGTCTGTATGCTCATCAATACGATATTTATTTGCGTTGACAGATCGAATGTGCGGATTGGAGAAAGTATAGAGCATAAAATCACAACAGAAATCAATAAGGAAAAGAGTGAATCTGCTGATAAAACATATAGTATGCCGGAGAAAGGGCTTGACCTGTCTGTAGAAATATGTGATAAAGCATTATATGATGGTGGCTATCTCTTGACAGTTTTTGGAATTATATTTTTATTATTTGTCAGACGTTTAAGTTTTTCTGATGTCAGAGCGAGAGAATTTGAAATGACTTTCCCTGTTAAGAAGTCTTCTTTGTTTATGTATGAGTATTGGTTTTTCTTTATTATGATTACGTGTACTACATTTATTCAAGGAATAATTCTTAGATTATATCAGACACACTATAACAAAGTTTGGGCAGGAATTTTAGGAAAAAATGTACCTGATGGATTTGTTACTGTTCCAAATGATAAACTGTTTAAGTATACGGCTATATATGCGTTGTTGCTTTTACTTGCATTTACATGGGTATATCTAGGAATGATCTTGTGCAAAAATCCGTTGCTTGGAATAGTAATATCTTGTGTTGTCTGGTTTGGTTTGAGTAATTTTGATATTTCGGGAATTTTAACACAATTACTCTTATATATATTTGTCGGTAAATTTCCGATTGAATATGATGATTTTGGACATGCGCTTAATTATAATCAGGAAGTATTTTTGAACTGGCAAAATAAAGAAAACGTTATTGGGCAAATTATGAATGTTATTTTTTATCCATGTTCAATATTTGATTATATTGATAATCCTGTTGAATATGCAATGACCGCAAATACAGATGGAATTGGAATTAGCTCTGATATGAGTATTCCACTTAAGAATGCTTCACCTGTGTTATTGTTGTTTATATTGATATTTATGCTGATAGCAGGAATAATTATCATAAGAGTATTATCAGGTAAGAAACATTTAACAAATGGTGGAAGGATATTTAATTTCAGATTTGCTGAATGGTTAGTGGCTGTGTTAGCAGGTATTATATGGTTTGTATTTGAAATATATAATTTATTAGATTATTTGCCGTTTTTTAATGAAGATTTTTATAATACAAATAATGGAACAGTAATAATGTTTTGCATTATAACTTCATGCATTGTTGCAGTGATTGTCAGATATCTGTTAGATCCATTTAAGACAAAGCAGATAAATGATAACTATACAACGAAAAGAAGCTTGTTTTCAAATATAATGACTTTGAATATACCAAGAGTCATAGCAGCATCACTTGCAGGTATATGTATTGCATATACGAAATTATGGAATGATTTTCTTTTGTTTTCTAATTGTAAGGAAGCTTGTTATGAAGATGGCTTAAATGATTTGTCAGTAATAATAAATAATTATGTATATTGGGTTGTATTTTTTCTTATAGCTATACTTGTCATTTCAAAAAGTTATAAGTATTGGCTTGAGAGAAAGAATGAAGCAAGAGATTTCTTTGAAACATTGCCGGAGTTAAGAGTTAAGAAAAAAATAAAGTCAATAATTTCAGATATTTTTGTTGTAATAATCCCTATAATATTTTCAGGAATATATATATCATTAAGGCTTGAAAATGTTTTAGAAATAACGACAGAAATAAAATTAAAGGCTGATGATTACAATAGTCTTGTAATGTTGATCAGGGAAAAGAGCCTTGTTTCGATATTATATATGTTCATGCTCATTGGCTTGATTCATTTAATGGAAGAAATGTTCGCAAATGGTCTGATGAGACCTGTGGGTTATGTTGGAGCTATGATTATGATTGCGTCAGGAGTTAACGGAGCGGTAAGAACGTTTAAGAATACATATATTGATGATGATATCAATAACTTGCTGACTATGAACAATACTAATGGAAAAATGATCGGTAATATTATATTTTATGTTGTGATAGGAACAATATTAATAATATTATCTTTTATTCTGGCAAAGAAAAAAGAACATAGCAGTAATGTATTTTATTTTAACTTTGAGAAATATCTGTTTTCATTTTTCATATCAGTTACTGTATTCTTTATGGCTCAACCTTATATTGTAGCAATGTGGCATAGAATTTTAATTTTATTATCATGCGTTTTCATGTATTTAATGTTGGTTTATCTCATGACTCCTAAGGATAGCAGAACATTGGGCAGACTACATTTTAAACATGAAAAAGGAGTAATATAGAACAGACAAATATTCTTTAAAAGAACAATTAAATCTTCAAAATCAAAAGAAATCCCCGGTATTTGAAACTACCGGGGATTCATTTTAAAAATACTTTGCAGTATAACATAATATATGTTATACTGTAAAAGATTGTGATGAGACGCAGCCGAGACTTCTGAAGTGATGATAATTTCTGTGATTATTCGTGTCGTCAGTTCAGTTGTTTCGGTGTCAAATTACATCAATACATTTATTAAAAAAGGAGAAATGTTATGTACAAGACATTCGAGATGGACCTTGCCGGCAGAAAGTTAAGAGTAGATGTCGGAAGAGTTGCAGCACAGGCTAATGGTGCAGCATTTATGCACTATGGCGATACAGTTGTATTATCAACAGCAACTGCATCAGAGAAACCAAGAGAGGGAATCGATTTCTTCCCATTATCAGTTGAGTACGAGGAGAAGTTATACTCAGTTGGTAAGATTCCGGGAGGTTTTAACAAGAGAGAGGGTAAGGCAAGTGAAAATGCTATCCTTACATCACGTGTTATTGACCGTCCTATGCGTCCACTTTTCCCTAAGGACTATAGAAATGATGTTACACTTAACAACCTTGTAATGTCGGTTGATCCTGAGTGTTCACCTGAACTTACAGCAATGCTTGGTTCTGCAATTGCAACAGCAATTTCTGATATTCCGTTTGACGGACCTTGTGCTACTACACAGGTTGGTATGATTGACGGTGAATTCGTATTTAATCCAAATGAGTCACAGAATGCAGTTTCTGACTTAAAGCTTACAGTTGCTTCAACAGCTGAGAAGGTTATCATGATCGAGGCAGGTGCTAATGAGATACCTGAGGATAAGATGATTGAAGCTATTTATGCTGCTCATGCAGTTAACCAGGAAGTTATTGCATTTATCAATAAGATCGTTGCTGAGTGCGGTAAGCCAAAGCATGAATATACAAGCTGTGCAGTTCCTGAGGAACTCTTTGCAGCAATCAAAGAGGTTGTTCCTCCGCAGGAGATGGAAGAGGCTGTATTTACAGATGAGAAGCAGGTTCGTGAGGAGAACATCCGTCAGATCACAGAGAAGTTAGAGGAGAAGTTTGCTGATAACGAAGAGTGGCTTGCAGTTCTTGGTGAGGCAATTTACCAGTATCAGAAGAAGACTGTTCGTAAGATGATCCTTAAAGATCACAAGCGTCCGGATGGTCGTGCTATTTCACAGATTCGTCCGCTTGCAGCAGAGGTTGATATCATTCCTCGTGTTCATGGTTCTGCTATGTTTACACGTGGACAGACTCAGATCTGTAACGTGACAACACTTGCACCTTTATCTGAGGCTCAGAGAATAGATGGTCTTAATCTTCTTGAGACAAATAAGAGATATATGCATCATTATAATTTCCCTTCATACTCAGTTGGTGAGACAAAGCCTTCAAGAGGACCCGGACGTCGTGAGATTGGACATGGTGCACTTGCAGAGCGTGCTCTTATCCCTGTGCTTCCGAGTGAAGAGGAATTCCCATATGCTATCCGTTCAGTATCTGAGACATTTGAGTCAAACGGTTCAACATCAATGGGTTCAACATGTGCATCTTGTATGTCGCTTATGGCAGCCGGCGTACCGATTAAGAAAATGGTAGCAGGTATCTCATGTGGTCTTGTTACAGGAGATACAGATGATGATTATATTGTACTTACTGATATTCAGGGTCTTGAGGATTTCTTCGGAGATATGGACTTCAAGGTAACAGGTACTCATGACGGTATCACAGCTATTCAGATGGATATCAAGATTCACGGTCTTACAAGACCTATCGTTGAGGAGGCTATCCGTCGTACCAGAGAAGCAAGACTTTACATAATGGATGAAGTTATGTCTAAGGCTATTGCAGCACCTCGTGAGACTGTAGGAGCTCTTGCACCTAAGATTACTCAGCTTAAGATTGATCCTGAGAAGATTGGAGAGGTTATCGGTCAGCGCGGTAAGACTATTAACACCATTATTGAGGAGACCGGTGTTAAGATTGATATCGATGATGACGGAAGAATCTCTGTTTGCGGTGTTGATCAGGCAGGAATTGATAAAGCTTTTAAGACTATTCATTCAATTGTTGATCCAATTGAGGTTGGCAAGATTTATGAGGGTAAGGTTGTTCGTATCATGAACTTCGGTGCATTTGTTGAGCTTGCACCTAACAAAGATGGTCTCATTCACATTTCAAAACTTGCTAAAGAGAGGGTGGCAAAGGTTGAAGATGTAGTTAATATTGGTGATGAGGTTAAGGTTAAGGTTCTTGAGATAGACCGTATGGGCAAGATTAGCTTAAGTCTTAAAGATGCTCAGGAAGAAGCATAATAAATAAAAATATTTTTAATAAATGATTGATATAAATGCGAAACTCTATATTTCTATATTCTTAGATTAGGGTTTCGCATTTGTTCAATATAAAAACAAACACACAAAAGTAACTCACAAACACACACAACACACACATTATTTTAATTTGGAGGGATTAAAAACATGCAATACGGATACTTTGACGAGAAAAAGAAAGAGTATGTAATCACAAGACCGGATACTCCGGCTCCGTGGACTAATTACCTGGGCTCACCGGCATATGGTGCTATTATTTCAAACAATGCCGGCGGCTACAGCTTTGAAAAGAGTGGCGCGCATGGGAGGATTTTGCGTTACGTCTTTAATCAATTTGATCAACCGGGTAGATACATTTATTTAAGGGATGATGACTCGAAGGATTATTGGTCTGCGTCTTGGCAGCCTGTAGGAAAGCCTTTGGATAAATATAAGAGTGAGTGTCATCATGGTACCGGTTATACCAATATTACAGCTGATTACGAGGGAGTACATTCTGAGGCTTTATACTACGTACCTCTTAATAAGACTTATGAGGTATGGAGATTAAAGGTTAAAAATACATCTGACAAGCAGAAAAATCTTTCTGTTTTTGGATATGCTGAATTTACAAATGATTGTAATTATGAACAGGATCAGGTTAATCTTCAATACACTTTATTTATAACCAAAACATATTTTAAGGACACATTTATCTATCAGACTATAAATGAGAATATCAAGGAAGCTGTTGACGGTAATCTTAATACATCTCGTTTCTTTGGACTTGCCGGAAATCCAATTGCATCTTATAACGGTGACAAGGAAAGCTTTTTGGGTAGATATCATGGTTATGGCAATCCTATTGCGGTTGAAAATGGAGAGTGTGATAACACTCTTAATTATAACTCTAACGGATGTGGTGGACTTCATACAAAAATTACACTTGCGCCGGGTGAGGAAAAGGTAATAACATTTGTCCTTGGTATGAAGAATGAAGCTACAGCCAAAGAGATAATTGACAGTTACAAGAATGTTGAGTCGGTAACAGACGCTGAATTACAGGAGCTGATTACTTACTGGCATGGTCAGCTTTCTCATTTACAGGTTAATACACCTTCAGAAAGCTTTAATAACATGATAAATACATGGAATGCATATCAGTGCTTTATGACCTTTATCTGGTCTCGTGCGGCATCATTTACATATTGCGGACTTAGAAACGGATATGGTTATCGTGATACAGTTCAGGATATACAGGGAATTATTCATCTTAATCCTGAAATGGCACTCGAGAAGATAAGATTCATGCTCTCTGCTCAGGTTGATAACGGTGGAGGACTTCCTCTTGTTAAATTCAATCACAACGCAGGACATGAGGATACACCTGATGATGCATCTTATGTTAAAGCTACAGGACATCCGGCTTATCGTGCAGATGATGCTTTGTGGTTGTTCCCTACTGTATACAAATACATTTCAGAATCAGGAAATGTAGATTTTATTGATGAGGTTATATTATTTGCTAACGGCGGTGAAGGCACTGTATATGAGCATTTAAAAAGAGCTATTGATTTTTCGATGAATCATCTTGGAGATCACAAGATGCCAGCAGGACTTCATGCTGACTGGAATGACTGTTTAAGACTTGGAAAACAGGGAGAGTCTAGCTTTGTTGCAATGCAATTATATTATGCAATGACAGTTATTCGTGTTTTTGCAAATAGAAAAAATGATACAGAATACATTGCTTATCTGGATAAAGTTCAGAAGGAGCTTGGAGATATAATTCAGAATACATGCTGGGAAGAGGACAGATTTGTCCGCGGTTACAAAGAGGATGGACAGATTATCGGATCTAAAAATGATCCGGAGGCTAATATGTGGCTTAATCCGCAGTCATGGTCTGTTATTTCCGGACTTGCTTCAAAAGAACAGGCAGAAGCAGCTCTTGAATCTGTACACAGGGAATTAAATACACCTTATGGTGTTAGACTTATGGCTCCATCTTACGTTAATCATGCGTTTGACGGCGCATTAATGTTGCTCTTTAATCCTTCAACAAAAGAAAATGGTGGTATATTCTCTCAGCCACAGGGTTGGATAATCCTTGCAGAAGCATTGATGGGACATGGTGATCGCGCATTTGAATATTTTAATGAATCATCACCTGCATCTATGAATGATAAGGCTGAGATAAGAAAACTTGAGCCTTATTGTCATGGACAGTTTACAGAGAGTACAGATTCACCGTTTGAAGGACGTGCACATGTACATTGGCTTACAGGTACAGCATCAACTGTTATGGTTGGATGTGTTGAGGGTATTTTGGGTCTCCGTCCTGATTTTGACGGAATAAAGATTGATCCTTCTATATCACATGAGTGGAAAGAGTTCACTATGGATAAAGATTTTCGCGGTAAGCATATGCACATTGTTGTTAAGAATCCTAACGGTAAGCAGTCAGGTGTTACTAAGCTTACACTAAACGGTGAGGTCCTTGAGAGCAATTATATTGATGCATCAAAGCTTTCTGACAACAATGAGATTGTCGTTGAATTATAATTGATGTAATACTTGAAATAGTAGTTTACGCAAATAGGTCGACAAGTGACATAATTATGAAATAAACAGTTTATGTTCTTGTCGACTGTTTTTTATAATCTAATAACTTGGGAGAAAGAAAATGGGTTCTGTAAAAATATATTGTTCGAAATGCCGTGTGATACATTTAGCGTTGCTTCGTATTTTGCGATGATGGTAATTGGCGCTCTAATGGTTTGGAGAGGAATTGCGTTATTTGGAATGCGCTCGCTTGGAACGCCTGACGAAATCCAGTGGCTGATGCCGGTATTTATTACAATAGCAGGCGCCGTGTTGGTGATCGGAGGAATTATTGAAATTATTTCGATTAAAACAGGGATTAAACAGAAGAAGTTTGATAGACTTAAACGTGAATCAGAAGAGAGACTTAGAGATAAGAGCTATGCATTTATTTTAAGTGACTTGGGATATAAAGTTCCGGATGAATACCTGTAAATGCATGTATATTTAAGTGGTTTAATAAAAAAATTTTTCAAATGATAAAGAGGTTTAAGATGAGAGAAAATGTAAAAAAGATTTAAAAACCGTTAATATTGACAGTGCGTATAACATACTTACGGTTGAGCATTCCATTAATGGATTGATACCTATCGGTAAAGAATATTTTTATGTAGGAATTGTCAAAGACAGTAACGATGCTTATTTGATTCGTGCACCGAAAAAATGGCTGGATAAAAAATTCAAGACTAATTACCAGGCGATTAATGATGACGGTTTTTCATTTACTGCACTGCCTGAAAGAATTTCTGATTTTGATGTAACTGATGAGCTAAACGGTCGTTTACAACAGGTCGGAGGGTATAATTATCCTCTTGGATACGAATATTGTCTTGAGTATTCATATAAATCAATAGCTGTAAAGAAGCTTATATTATTTGTATTTTCTATTATTTTAGTTATTGTTGGAATTATCCTTGCAAAGAAAAATGAAAATGCCAATAGTAAATTTGGAGCAGCCTTTATTGTGGCTATTCTAGTGTTCCTTGCATTAATGATTACCACTATGAAGTAAAAATTGGTTTATTTTATAAGAAATGAATATTATAACAAAAACAGGTAATGATAAGGGAAAGGGTACTTGTATCCTTTCCCTTATTTTATTAAATTTGGGTTTGTACGCGAAACTCTTCTTAAATTTTGTATGCATAGTCAGTTTGTCTGATTTAGTTTTTATAAATGCGTGCGCTTGGATAAAAAGTTTTATTTCTATGACTGTTTGTCCGAAAAAAGAGTTTCTATGTATCCCTTAAAGTTTAT
>CADBCZ010000074.1 GCA_902793335.1 uncultured Lachnospiraceae bacterium | reverse complement strand
GGACAAACAGTCATAGAAATAAAACTTTTTATCCAAGCGCACGCATTTATAAAAACTAAATCAGGCAAACTGACTATGCATACAAAATTTAAGAAGAGTATCGCGTACAAACCCAAATTTTATGGGAACATCGGTGGCATTTCAAGCCCCATCTCTTCCGGAAGTCCAAATATGATATTCATGTTCTGCACAGCCTGTCCGGCAGCACCCTTTACAAGATTGTCAAGTGCTCCCATAACCACAACTCTCTTGGTTCTCTCATCTATCTTGAAATTGACATCTACATAATTGCTACCCTCGACATTGCGTGTCTCAGGACATACATCCTTTTCAAGAACTCTGATAAAACGCTCATTTGCATAATAATCATCATATATTTTCTTAATCTCTTCATATGAATAATCCTTTGTAAGATTACCATATGCAGTGACAAGGATACCTCTGTTCATAGGTACTAAATGCGGTGTAAAGTTGATCATAATCTCTTTACCGCATGCATATCCCAACTGCTCCTCAATTTCAGGAGTATGTCTGTGAGTTGTAACTCCGTATGCTTTAATACTCTCATTGACCTCACAGAACAGATTAGCAACCTTCGCTCCTCGTCCCGCGCCTGATGTACCCGACTTAGCATCAACTATTATGCTGTCAGGATCTATAACACCTTCCTTAACAAGCGGATAAAGTGAAAGTATAGAACAGGTTGTATAACATCCCGGATTGGCTACTAAACGTTTTCCCTTAATATCCTCACGATTTATCTCACAAAGACCATATACAGCTTCTTTAATAAATTCAGGTGATTTATGTTCTATCCCATACCATTTTTCATATATGGAAACATCTTTAATTCTGAAATCCGCCGACAGATCTATAATTTTAACCTTAGACAAAATCTCTTCATTTACAAGAGACGCACACAAACCCTGTGGGGTTGCCGTAAATATAACATCTGCCTTCTCTGCAAGCTCTTCCATATTGTCATCCAAACATTTGTCGTCAACCAGTTCAAACATATTACCGAAAACTTCGGAATATTTCTTATCTATATAGCTTCTTGAGCCATACCATACTATCTCAGCCTCCTTATGACCAAGCAATAGTCTTACAAGCTCCTGTCCCGCATAGCCGGTTGAACCGATTATTCCTACTTTAATCATTTTGTCATTCACCTCTTCCATATAATTAAAAGAAACTCTTAAATCAATCCAAAGCTGTATTATAGCACTCTTTGGAAATTATGTACACATAATTATTTTATGATATAAATGTCTAAAGTCATAACCGCCTTGTTCTTGCACAAAAAACATTTTGACTTAAATGACATGTCCAAACATGAGAATACACCCATATCATTTTATATATAAATCATATAATAAATACAGCGCACATCTATTGCTTATTAATGCAATTCATAATTATACATTTTTTATGTATATTATGCAATCAACAATTTTTATAAATTTACTCTGTTATTAACATTTATTATAGCAATATTGCCTATAACAAATAAAAAACATATTTAATATTATATACATTTGGGTATTGCATAACTTTTCAATTCGTTGTATATTAATGACTGGTGACAAGATTTATTCATATCCTGTTGCACCTGTATAATTACAATAATAATATATATCACTATACAAGGAGGAACCATTATAATGAAAGAGAAAGTAATACTTGCCTACTCAGGCGGACTTGACACAACAGCAATCATCCCATGGCTCAAAGAAAACTACGATTACGAAGTAATCTGTGTTTGTATTGATGTCGGACAGGAAAGTGAATTAGAGGGCTTAGAGGAAAGAGCTAAGTCAAGCGGCGCTTCTAAATGCTACATCTTAGACGTAGTTGATGAATTCTGTGATGACTATATCGTACCAACCGTTAAAGCCGGTGCTGTATATGAGAATGAATATTTATTAGGTACTTCAATGGCAAGACCTCTTATCGGTAAGCTTCTTGTAGATATCGCACATAAAGAAGGTGCTACAGCAATCTGTCACGGAGCAACAGGTAAGGGTAACGATCAGGTTCGTTTCGAGCTAGCTATCAAGGCATTTGGCCCTGAACTTAAGATTATTGCCGCATGGAGACAGGATTCATGGACAATGAACTCACGTGAAGATGAGATTGAATATTGTAAGCAACATGGAATCAATCTTCCATTCTCAGCAGACTCTTCTTACAGCCGTGACCGTAACTTATGGCACATCAGCCATGAAGGTCTTGAGTTAGAGGATCCTGCTAACGAGCCTAACTATGAGCATTTACTTGTTCTAGGAACATATCCTGAGAAAGCTCCTGATGAAGCAGAATATGTTACACTTACATTTGAAAAGGGTGTTCCTACATCAGTTAACGGCAAAGAGATGAAAGTATCTGACATCATCCGCGAGCTCAACCGTCTTGGTGGAAAGCATGGTGTCGGAATTGTAGATATCGTCGAGAACCGTGTAGTTGGAATGAAGTCACGTGGTATATACGAGACTCCGGGTGGAACAATCCTTATGGCTGCACACACACAGTTAGAAGAACTTATTCTTGACCGCGAAACATTAGCATTTAAGAAAACTATAGGCGATAAGTTCGCTGACGTTGTATATGAAGGTAAATGGTGGTCACCTCTTCGCGAGGCTTTACAGGCATTTGTTGATTCAACACAGGAGCGTGTTACAGGTGAGGTTAAGTTAAAGCTTTACAAGGGTAACATTATTAAAGCCGGTACTACTTCTCCATACTCACTCTACTCAGAGTCACTTGCAAGCTTCACAACAGGTGAGCTTTACAACCACAAGGATGCTGAAGGATTTATCAATCTCTTCGGTCTTTCAACAAAGGTTCGTGCAATGCTTGACCAGAAGAGACAGTAATATACGATATAATTTATGACAATTATTTTCAGTAAAAAATGGCGGGGAATTTCCCCGCCATTTGTATCCTATCACCTCGTTATCTTCTGCTGTTTGCCGATAATACCTACTGCTTTAATAATCTTCTTGTAATCTTATGAAAATTACATTCCGCTTATAATAACTAATTGTGATTTCAAGAAATCTTTCTCTAATCCAGTTTCTTAACAGCTTTATCAAAGCCTTCCTTCGACCATGCTTCAGACGGGCTCAAATCCTTACTGATATCTTCATCAATTATTTTGCACAATCTACTTACCTTAATCGGATATCCCTCTGTATGATTCCATATCATAGCAGCCATCTCTTCAGTATTCATTCCTGTGTTATGGTCCACCTCATATTCATCCAACATTCCTTTAATTCCAGCACATGACAAATGCAAATCCACATCAATATCAGATGCAAGATTCCACTGATAACCTTCAAGATACTTATCTTCAGGCATCTCTAATTCCTGCAATATTTTAATATCAGTGGCACTTGTCAAAATAGCTGAATGAAATGTAGGAATATCGTTAGCATCTCTTGCAATGTATCTGGCACGCAACTGTTCCAAAAATTCACACATCACCTTCATATTATCCGAACCATCAATATTATCAATCAGCAAAACGATTGGCCTGTCTGTTTTATCAAGCACTGATAACAATTCATGAAATAACGAAAATAAACCAACAGCTCTGTCTGAATCCTTTGAAATCTCAGATAATTTTTCAACAGCAGCCACAAAATCATTATTAGATTTGTTTGCCTGTCTTGATAATGAAGAGCATATATCTACCAGAATATTTCTGCAAAATGCATCTTCCTTTAAAAAAGTATCTTCTCCATATTCCTTGAAATTCAGTAAAACAACATAATATTCTTGCATAAGCATTTTGCTTAATTGAGTAAGGACAGTTGTCTTTCCGTACTTTTTCCCTCTGTTAATTGTAAAATACTTACCTTCATCAATAAGTTTCTTAATCTCTTTCAACTTATCGGAAATATCAACCATATAATGTTGTGACGGGATACATACCTCATCTGCAGTAAATACCTTCATCCATAATCCCCCTAGTAATAACCTTAAACTTTTATACCCCTGGTAAATTGTAAAACAATGTACTATTAGTTATATGATACAACAAAACAAAACATTTATGCAAGTATTATGAGTAATTTTTATACTGTAATAACCATATAAAAAATCTATCTTCGATTGCTTGCACGCCATATTTTTCTCTTCTCTGCCTCTTTTATCAAGAGATCACGAAAAGCAGGATGAGCAATGGAGACAAGCGCCTCAGCCCTCTCCCATGTAGAGCGTCCCTCAAGATTGATAACGCCATATTCTGTAGCTATAAAATAAACCTGACTTCTCGGAGATGTTATTATATCCCCATCAAATTGTGGCATAACCCTGGAATGTGTGACCCCTTCTTTGTCCACATATATTGAACTCATACATATAAATGCTTTTCCTCCATGAGAAGCCGATGCACCTATTAAGAAATCAAGCTGTCCCCCTGTTCCGCTTATCTGCCTGACCCCTGAACTTTCAGCTGCAACCTGACCGTATAAATCAACCGCCACACAGCTATTGATAGACACCATATTATCTATCTGAGCAATCACCCCCGGACGATTGACATACTCCAATGGATATGCATGTACTCCCGGGTTATCATTTAACCAGGCATATAAATCTCTAGAACCCACAGCACATCCAAATACTCCTTTACCCTTATCTATACGTTTCTTCTTATTGGTAAGCTTACCTGATAGATACAGTTTAAGATATGCATCCGAACATAGCTCTGTATGCATTCCAAGATCCTTAAGATCCGATTCCGCAAGTATTTCACCCACAGCATTTGGAGTGCTGCCTATACCAAGTTGTAAGGTCGCACCATCAACCATATGCGGAAGAATTAATTCTGCAATCTTCCTGTCTGTCTCGGTAGGTTCTGCTGCTCTGATATCCGGAAGTGGTTCATGAACACCCTCTACAATATAATCCACCTCTGAAATGTGTATGCACTCATCATATCCGCCCCTCACCTTCGGCAGATGTTCATTTACCTCGACGATAACTATGTCAGCCATACGTGCAATAGGCGCTGCTACTCCTGTATTAACCGAAAAATTGAAATAACCATGCTCGTCCATAGGTGTTACGCTTACCATAACAACATTGACATCCAAAAAATATTCATAATATGCAGCATTATTATAAAACACCATCGGAATATAATAGCACAAGCCTCTGTCGCACAATCTTCTCTCATACGTTGAACAATGCCAGCTGTGATATATAAAATGTTCCTTGCTCTCGTCACATTCTGCTACAGCAATAGGGCCTGACAAGAGATTGCCACGAATCTTTACATCATACAGTTCATCTCTTCTTACCGCCAGCGCCTTATCGAGTAACTCCGGTTTGCCCAGGCAGCTCGTATAGTCAATCCAGTCACCACTCTTAACCACCGATACGGCTTCCTCAGGTGTCCTTAACTTCCTCTTATATTCCCCTCCAAAATCTTTAACCATATATATCTCCTCGCCTTTTCCCACACTCTCATTATATCATCATTATTTTTTCTATTTTCCCCCGGTTGTTGCAAAACTATATCATCATAAGTTTTGTTTTTTCTTTCTCTCAATTGTTGCAAAACTCTTATCATCACAAGTTTTTCTTTCTCTCCCCGGTTGTTACAAAACTCTTATCATCACAAAAATACATCATCATATAACACACAATATATGCTTCAAACAAACTTACTCATATAGTTTTGCAACAGCCGCCATCACATTTTTATTCTGCTTCCATACTGTCTTAAACTGTCCAATAGGAACAGGTGTAGTATACTTTCCAATCTCTACCGTAGTAGATGGAATCCTTCTCTTCCTAACCAGATAATTGGCAAAACCCGGCCCCGGTGATGTTCCAAGATATGAATATCCTGTAATCTTCTTTATCCCGGAAGTTAATTTTTCAACTCCCTTCATCGTTGCCTTATCACCCTTATACTTATGGAATATAACATTTCCCATTGCATGATAATTGACTACTGCCCTGGGATTATAAGTGTCAACTACATACAACAGAGCCTTTGATTCTTTTTTCCGAAGCAGGATAAGGTCCTCCGTATCCTGCATAGCAGGCATATTTTTTAAGGCTTCTATTTCTTTTAAATCTGTAATCAAACTGATTATTAAGATCAACACCCCTGGCATTTGCTTTCCAGTTAGAGGGATTACTGATACCCGGCATCTTTCTGAGTTTCTTCCTTAGGATGACACTCTCAATTCCCTTTACCCCTCTCTGTGCAATGGTCACACCATCCGGATTAGTCATCGGAACAACGTGTACGCATACCTTATCAAATATTTCGTGATAACTCTCTCCGTCATATGTACTTTCATAGTTGTCAAGATAATACTCCATCTGCCTCATAACAAGCTGTGAGCACATATATTCCCGTGCGTGACATGACGCCTGAAACATAACACACTTTTGGGCATCAGGATTACCTATAATCACATCATATATATCTCTGTTATCTGCTGTCACATCCACTACATTTACATGCACATAATCCGGATATAGCATTTGAAGTTCGTTTATATCCTCAACCATCTCTGTATATGTATATTTCATATGACGAGTATTTACAATATCGCCATCAGCCTTAACGACAAATCCGTAGCAAACTGTCATTATCAATACACAAAATGAAAAGCCCACATATCTTCTAACATTTAGATGCAATATCATTGATAATCTCTCCTGCAATAATTAGTCCTACAACCGATGGGACAAATGCCGTAGATCCCGGAATATCCCGTCGTTGTGTACATGTCCTCTGCGCCCCCGGCGGACAGATACAGTTTTCTTTACAGCTGATAGACATGTCTTCTAACGGTCTTCTTGGCGTTTCTTTTGAATAAACAACCTTCAAAGCCTTAATATTTCTTTTCCTGCATTCCCTGCGCATGACTTTTGCAAGAGGACAAATTGATGTTTCATAGATATCTGCAACCTCAAACGCAGCCGGATTAACCTTATTACCTGCACCCATTGATGAAATAACAGGAACTTTCGCATCATCAGCCTTTTTAACTATGGCTAATTTCCCCGTCACTGTATCAATTGCATCAACTACATAATCATATTCACTAAAATCAAATTGATTCTCTGTTTCCGGCAGAAAGAAAGTCTTATAAGTTCTCACCACACAATCAGGTGAAATATCATGTACTCTTTCCTCCGCCACATCAACTTTATATTTTCCAACCGTCTTTCTTGTAGCAATAATCTGACGGTTAATATTTGTCAGACAAACTTTATCGTCATCAATCAGATCAAGAGCTCCTATTCCCGAACGCGCCAGTGCTTCTACAACATATCCGCCTACTCCTCCTATGCCAAAAACAGCCACCCTGCTTGAGGCAAGTTTTTTCATTGCTTCGGCTCCGTAAAGAAGCTCTGTCCTTGAAAACTGATTTAACATTGTAATTCCATCCTTTTAAATTCTAATATATTATTATAAAATTTTATGCCTCTTCTTCGGCGATATAACCGGAGTTAAGTCTTTTTAATACCTAATAGTTTAACATCTATTACCATGTCTTTGCAACTCAAAACTACACAAATAAAGGACCAAACCGGCTTTCCATGTTGAAAGTCCATGTTTGGTCCTCTACCATCACTTTAACTTATACCGGCTGAGGATTATTAACCCTGTTTAATTTCTTTGCCGCTGCAACCAGATTGATAAGACTTGCCTTAGTCTCAGTCTCACCTCTTGTTTTTAAACCACAATCAGGATTCACCCACAACTTCCTGTCATCAATCTTTTCACGCATTTTTTCAAGCGCTGCAACCAACTCTTCAACAGACGGTATTCTAGGTGAATGTATGTCATACACTCCCGGACCCACCTCTGTTTTGAAATTATGTTCCTTAAGAGAATCGAGAATCTGCAAATCTGAACGTGATGCCTCAAATGTAATTACATCCGCGTCCATAGCGTCTATTGCCGGAATAATATCCGTAAACTCACTGTAGCACATATGTGTATGTATCTGCGTTTCAGGTTTTACCCCACTGTGAACAAGTCTAAATGCAGGTATAGCCCAATCCAGATACTCTGAGTACCAGTCACTTTTTCTAAGCGGAAGCTTTTCACGTAGCGCAGCCTCGTCTATCTGAATGATATCAATACCATTTGCCTCAAGATCCAAAACTTCATCACGAATAGCAAGAGCAATCTGCAATGTACTCTCCTTAATTGATATATCCTCTCTTGGAAATGACCAGTTAAGGATAGTAACAGGTCCGGTAAGCATTCCCTTTACCGGCTTATTCGTACAACTCTTTGCATATTTTGACCATAATACAGTAATCGGATCTTTACGTGATACATCGCCCCAGATAATAGGCGGTTTAACACATCTTGTACCATAGGACTGAACCCAGGCATTTTCGGTGAAAACATAACCCGAAAGATGCTCACCAAAATATTCTACCATATCATTTCTTTCATATTCACCGTGCACAAGAACATCCAAGCCAATCTCTTCCTGAAGAGAAATGCACTCCGCAATCTTCTTTTTATTAAAATCCACGTACTCTTTCTTTGAAATCTCACCTTTTCTGAACAAGGTTCTGTTTCTCTTAACATCCGCCGTCTGAGGAAATGAACCTATTGTGGTTGTAGGAAACGCAGGAAGATTAAGCTTAGCTTTCTGCACTTTCTCTCTTTCTTCAAAGACAGGAAGTCTTGTATAGTCCTCATCCTTAATCTCTTCAACCCTTTTCTTTACTGCTTCGTCCAGAATGTTTTTTCTGTTTGTCAATAGATTTTGATTATTTATATATCTGCTGTCATTTACATACTCCGGATTAGCTGTAAGCGTAGAAAGTTCCGAAAGCTCAACAAGTTTCTCTGCTGCAAACGCAAAGTGTTTCTTGTAATCCTCTGATAACTTCTTTTCACCATCCAATGAATTCGGGACATGAAGAAGTGAACATGATGTGTTTATCACTATATTGTCCTGATCAACACCACTTCCTTTTATAGTCTTAATCAATCCAATCGTCTTTACATAATCGTTTCTCCAGATATTTTTTCCGTTAACAAGACCTGCAAAAAGAAGCTTATCCTTTGGAAATCCCTCATTAACAACGAGTTCAAGAGTCTTTCTGCCCTCGACAAAATCCAGTCCAACACCGTCAAAATCAAGTGTTATAAGCTCTTTATACACATCTCTTACATCTCCGAAATATGTCTGTAAAAGAACCTTTACAGCATTTTTGTTACTAAGAAGCTTAGTATAGATTTCTACGAACAGTTTTTTATCTGTCTCATCAATGTCTTTTACAATATAAGGCTCGTCAAACTGTACCCACTTAACACCCATAGTATTAAGCTTTTCGATAAAAGAACTGTACACTCTGATGAATGAATCCTTGAAATCTTCTCTAGTCTTACTTCCTGTGTATCTTATCAGGTTCAACAGTGTAAATGGTCCGGTAATAACAACCCTTGTCTCGATACCAATCGTCTTAGCTTCCAGATATTCATCAAAAGGTTTATTACCAACAAGCTCAACCCTGGTATCATCATCAATTTCAGGTACCAGATAATGATAATTGGTATTAAACCATTTCTTCATTGCAAGAGCTTTGACGTCACCATTTTCCCCCTGGTAACCTCTTGCAAGTGCAAAATAGGTTTCTTTATCTGAAAGTCCAAGTTTCTTATATCTGTCAGGTATTATGTTAAACAGCACCGCTGTATCAAGAACATTGTCATAGTAAGAAAAGTCATTTGATGAGATAAATGAAATTCCCGCTGTCAACTGTTTTAACCAGTTATGAACCCTTATCGCTTTTGATACACTGTCAAGTTCAGCCTCGTCAATCTGCCCTTTAAAAAATTTCTCCGACGCAAATTTCAACTCCCTGTTTTCTCCTATTCTCGGATAACCAACTACCGATGTTTTCATTTATTCTTTCCTCCTGTACGTTGTTTCTTAACCATTCTGTTTTCTTGGTTATGTTGTTTCTTAATTAGGGAGTATATACCTATTTTTCTAATAGGTAAAATACATAAAATTATACCGTGACAATAGATTAAATCTATGATACCATTATTTCGAGATATTAATTCTATATCTCTTGACAGAAAGGATAGAGAAAAATGACTTTAAAACAGCTAAAATACATTGTCACTGTCGCCGAGACAGGCAATATCACAGAAGCAGCCAAAAAACTATTTATAGCCCAGCCAAGTTTAACCTCTGCAATTATGGAATTAGAAAAGGAATTTGAGATAACCATTTTTAACAGAACCAGGAAGGGAATTGACCTTACCATAGACGGTGAAGAATTTCTCGGATATGCCCGTCAGGTAATCGAACAGACCAACCTTATTGAGGACAGATATACCGGCAATGCCTTGAGTAAACCTCGCTTCTGCGTCTCTTCGCAACACTATTCATTTGTTGTAGAAGCATTCGTTGAACTTCTCAAACATTTTGAGGGAAATAAATACGAATTTCACCTGCGCGAAACTCAGACATACGATATTATAGAAGATGTATCAAGACACAAAAGTGAAATCGGAATACTATTCATAAATGATTTCAACAAAACAATAATAAGAAAAACTCTACGCGATAACAATCTTACATTTGAACCGTTATTTAATGCAAAGCCTCATGTTTTCATCGGAAAGAACTCTCCTCTTGCAAATAAAAATACACTAACACTTGAAGATCTTACACCTTTTCCCCGCCTTTCATACGAGCAGGGTGAACACAATTCTTTTTATTTTTCAGAGGAAATATTAAGCGTTGAAGATGCTGACAAAGAGTTGATAGTAAGGGACAGAGCTACCCTGTTTAATCTACTCATCGGAATGAACGGATACACAATCTGTTCCGGAGTAATTAGCGAAGAACTTAACGGTCCCAATATAATCGCAAAACCATTAGACGTGGATGAGCATATGGAAATCGGTTATATATTGCACGAATCGATCAAGCCTTCGCCTCTCACCAAAAAATATATAGAATATCTCAAAAAATGTGTTGTTAAGTAAATATCCATAAAAGCCGGGGCATACTATACGGTCAGTTCTATCTGGTTGTCTTCAATTCCTACAATACAGCTTTCATAATACCCATCTCCGGTTGTCCTTGGACCGCTTATAACCTCATAACCATCCTGTTTTAATTGTAATGTAAGCTCATCTACCCGCTCTTTGCTTCCGACCGAAAAAGCAAGATGAACAAATCCTGTGCGGTTCAAAGTCTTTTTTTGATCATCCATCTGTGGCTTGTTCATTATCTCAAGCCTCGCCCCATCGTCAAATGAAATAAAATACGAACGGAAGTCTGTTGTTTTGTTATGGTATCCATCGTTTGATGTCCCCTCAAGATACTTCACAAAAAAATCTCTGGCCTTTTCAAGATCATTTACATACATCGCTACGTGTTCAATTCTCATAACTCATCCCTCCATATTAGCATCTGCTTTTTTATATGTCATCTCCAAAAAACTTATATTAATTAGTGCAAATACCAGAAGGTACACCGGCATAAAGGCTATTCCAATGTTCTCCTGCAAAATTCCAAACACCATCGGCATAAATGTGCTACCCACATACGCTGATGCCATCTGCAGACCAATAGCTGCTGCAGAATACCTTTTCCCGAAATTCGTCGGAGTCATATGCTGTATTGCCGGATATACAGGTCCCATTCCGGTTCCTATGATTATAAATCCGGCAGCTTCAACCATATAATGTGTACCGGGAATGCATACCATGATTATTCCAAGCAACTCTACTGCTATTCCAATTCTGATCAGAAGTCTGTCACCAAGTTTGTTTGATACAAATCCCGATATCAATCTTCCGAGCATCAGTCCCCCGAATATAAGCGATCCGAAGGAAGCTATAAGCTCATCAGATAACCCAGTCTTTGTGCCTGCAAAATAACTCGGTGTCCACAAAAAGCATGTAGCCTCACCGGAACAATACGCATAAAATGCAATCAGGGTTAAAATAACTCCGGGAACTTTAATAGTCTCTCGTATACCTGCGCTGTTCTTAATCTCTTCTTCATCAGAATTTCCTTCCGTTTTCTTCCACAAAGGCAGAGAAATGATACACACCAACAGGATTCCCGTCTGAACAAATGCTGTCCAGCGATATCCTTCATTCCATCTTGCTTTATTAAGTGCAAGTGCCATGATATAAGGACTGATCACAGCCCCCACTCCGTAAAAGCAATGCAGGAAATTCATTGCAGAACCGGAATAATGATTCGCCACATAATGGTTTACCGATGCGTCGATAGCTCCTGCACCAAGTCCGTAAGGAACTGCAATTATAAAAAGCATCCAATACTCCTTCGATACTGAAAATCCAAGAAGTCCGATTATAGTCATAAAGATAGATACAATGACAATCCATTTCGTGTGAAATCTTTTTATCAATCTTGGACTAAGAAGTGCTGAAATAATAGTCATAAATGATATGGTCATTGACACATATCCCGCATAGGAAGATGGCACATCAAACACCGTCTGCATCTTCGGCCATCCGGAACCCAGAAGCGAATCCGGCAACCCCAAACTAATAAATATCAAATAAATAACTGCTAATAATAATGATCCCATAGTTTCCTTGTATGATAATTAGGAAGTTAATTATCACACGTTCCTTTCTTTTTAATATCATGGTTAAATACAATTCAGATACTATGGACTTTTGATTTTTTCC
>CADBCZ010000073.1 GCA_902793335.1 uncultured Lachnospiraceae bacterium | reverse complement strand
GGTCAATGGGTCGGATGAACTCAGTGTCAAGGAAGTGAATTATTCCAGTCTGATCAATAACGGGCTCACTCCTCAGAATATAATAATAGTCAATGAGGATGAGTTTGACGAGATCAAACGGAGTGAAGCTTTAGTTCGCAGTGCTGTGATTCGTGTTATAAACTGTGAAACAGTCAGCCAGTCAGAGGCTTTATATAACGAAATAGCCAAGGACTATGATATGGGAATAGATGGGTTGTTTGTATCGGCACAATTTATAGACATGAGAACAGCTGATCAGTCAGGGAAGTTCCTTATAATGGTATCTACTGTTATGAATATGCTGCTGTTATTCCTCAATACTGTGATGATACTCTTCAAAGTCCATTCGAACAGAGAACGCAATGAAAAGAAATATGCATTGTTGTGGGAACTTGGGATAAATGATGCAGAAATAAATATAACGCGAAAAACAGAGTCGGCAATTGTATTCATAATACCATCGTTTGCTGCAGTATGTATTGGTGTCATAATGACAATAGGATTGATTAAAATATCATTTTAAGCTGTGTTGCAATGGCAATTATGTTAGCGCTCTTTCTGATTATGTTTGCTATGGGTGCAGGACCATGAACATGAACACAGTTTGTAGTTGTGGTTTCATTGGCAGTGGCAAAAAGCTGCTGCCTTTTTCATACGCAAAGATTCTTTGCGCGATGATTTCATCGAATGTAAACGCCCTTTGATAGACTATGATGTACAATGAAACTACACTGACCATGTAAATCAATTCCAAGGAGCATTTAGATGGAACTCGGCAAAAGGATCGCAGAAATCAGAAAAGAACATAACCTCACTCAGGAAGGTCTTGCAGAGATCTGCAGCGTGACACGACAGACGATCTCCAACTGGGAGAACGGAAAGAGTTACCCAGACCTTGCATGGTAAATATTTTGCAATAAAGATCATCGCTGCAATTGTAGTTGCAGCAGCGCTTATTCTTGGCGGTATTTATTTCATTGAAGCATATGAAAGCTATATGCCATATGAGGAGACAGGTATTACTGTAACTGATAACGGTGGCGTGTATACAGACATGCCTTATTCCCGTTACAATAGTTACCAATATGTAATCCAGATGTGTTATTTGTTTGCTCAGCAGGGAATAGTTCATTGAATTTAGATGAAAGCCTGATTTTCCCAGCATGCTATTCAGACGATAACATAATAACAGTTGGCGCAATATGTAAAAATGGGGAACCGTATGAATATAGTGGCTTTGGGAAAAATAATGTCGATATTTATGCACCTGGAGAGGATATAGAGGTAATAATGCCTGAGAATGATATTGACAAAGCAGAAGGTTCATCTATTGCATGTGCGTATGTTAGTGGAGCAGCGTCCATACTTATGAGTAACTTTCCTCAGCTATCTGCAAGCGATATTCGCCTGTGTTTAATTAACAGCGCGAAAGCAAACAAAAAACTTATCAATCGATGTAGTTCAGGGGGTGTCATAGACATATATAAATCATATTTACTATGTTGTGAGGAGGTAATATGAAGAGGTCAATTAAATACGCTGCTGTCGCTATTGTATGCAGTCTAGTCTCTTGTTTCCTGGAAGAATTTGTTGGAGCTATGTGCATGCTGGGGTGGCTTGTTGCCCCAATATTTGGGATACTGGCAATTGTTAATTGCTTCACAAAAGATCAAAGTAAAATATTGGAGTATTCCATTGTATGGATAGGGTTATATGTTGTTATGGGAGGTATTATCATGGTGTTTTATAATATGTGGGTGATTAGTAAGATGTAGCGATGAATAGAATGATATATATGATTAACTTACCTTGAGATGTGCATGGAGATCATTGGGTACAGCTTCGGGTACAAACGTGGACGGCGTGTTTCCTCTGCACCGGGGTAACCTATACGAACCCTCAAGTTCGTGAGGACCCCGGTTTTTCGTTGCAATCAGCGGGGTTCAAGGGACGCGATTGTCCTCTTGGGTTCAGAAAAAATCGTAAAATGCGTTTCAAAACTGCAAAAAACCGGAATTCGAACCCACGGGACTATCACTCCGCACTATCAAGAATTGCCCCGAAGGGTTATTTTTATCTATTGTTATAGTCGAGAGATTCTAATTCTGAGTCAGGCGTAATGAGTCAATCAGACAATCAAAAAAATAACCAATTACCCGGACTTTACTTATCAAATCCACTGTTCAGATTGATTAGAGGAGATTGTTGCACTCACGCCTTTCGCTTTCATAAGGATGAAAACTGTCAGTGTTATAGATTAGCACGTTGAAAACACTGCACTTCAGACTGCAAGCCTAATGCAGAGCGAAGATGATGTATTGTATAATACTAAAAAGAGACAACTAGACTGAGAAAGATTATAGATAGCAATAAATTATGAAATTGTATAAGACAAACAGTTTAACATATATTGTAATAATACTGATCTCAATTGTGATTGCAGGTTGCTCATTTTGCTTTGATGCAGAAAGCAGATGTGTTGCAATTCTTACAGGCGTAGGCAGCGGCGGTGTTGCTTCAGCTATAGTGGCGTGGCTTATAGATCGCTCTGATTGCAAAAAAAGGAATGTCAGGAATGATACACATATAGAAACACTATTTACGCAGTTTGATTTATCCATACTTCATGAACTAAAAATGGTCCTGGATGCCTGCGTTGCACATGGGTATATAATTGATCAAACCAAAGATTATAGTTGCGAAGAAATACTTGTAGCACTGAAAAGTGCTGATGGCAAGCTGTCTATCTGGGATATGATTTATTCGAACATTGGGGCTACTGTCCATTCCCTCGATGCCTCGCTTGTGCTCACATATGACCCATTACCGCAACATTCGCAGATGTATTCCCTGTTGAAGAGCATACAGGATAATCATGCAATGTATAACTCGATTACTCAAACTGTATTAGTTCAAAGTAATGATGAGGGTACCTTGGCATATTTTCTCCTTCAAAATGATATAGAGTGGTTAAAACAACTGTACATCATAAGAGGAATGCCAATTAAAGTTAAATGCAATAGCCCGAAGTAGATAATCACAAATGAAAGTGTATGCAATTACTTGCTGGAATAACTATAACTGCAGTAATTGCACAACATGTTTTAAAGGCGGAATGAATTATGCATCTGGAGCCCTCCTGAGGATGCATACTTGACTTCATAAAAACGCTAGCAGATAAAACTTGAATGGCGAGGGTAGAAGTAAAACACTATTATCATATTATCGTCAAGGGCCTGTATATGGTGACAATACTAAAGGTGTAGGGCATGAACAAACATAAAAAACAGCTGTTAATACTTGGCTCTCTGGTTGTAGTTGTAATTCTTCCAGTATTATTAGATATAGTTGTTTTCGGAAACAGTATTGCAAGCAATCTCACCAATGGAGAATGGGCAGGATTCTTAGGCTCGTATATCGGGGCACTGCTAGGTGGGGTGGCAACTTTAACGGGCATATATTTGACCATTAGAGCAAACGATAATCAGCGACGAGAAGATCAAGAGATAATGTTCAAGCCTTCACTACGAGCACGAATTGAAACAAAAACTGATACTGGCGCCCTTTGTTATGAGATTGTTTACAATTTCAATCATCCCTATTTTTCGGATGTACAATATGAGTACGCAGCAATCTCATTTGAAAATGTAGGAAGGGGCGAGATAACTGATATGACTGTGAACATTTCAAGTGAAGATGAAGGTCAGACAGCTATATCGCAATACCTCTTGTTTCAGGGAATATCGGACAGTTTTGTTCCGATAGGTGATAAGATATGGTTTACGATAGACATACCTCGCGTTCGTCCGGAAAGAGAAAAAGACTTCAACAATGAGAAAACAAGGATTATTGTATCCTCAAAAATCACTGTTAAGTATAAAGGAATTCTAGGAATAAGAACATACACTCAGATATTGGAATACTTTCTTGCAGTCAGTCCTGGAGAGAGACCATATAACTTGTGGCTAAAACAACAAAAAATAACTAGTTAGCGTGGGACAAGAATACGACAGAGCCCAGACATTTAAATATGACATTAAATATGGCCTAAGGTACAGTAATCACCTGGACCATGATTAATTGTATTATAGATTTGAAGATTAAGCAGAGTTTGAATAAGTAATAATTATTTTTTGGATTATTGAATAAACAGCGGGGTATAGAATGTTTGCAGTAGGCTCGTTTGAAGAAATCGTTCGAAGAGAGCGACAGGCGGATACTAAACAGGTTGTCATTTTTCTTTTTGTAAGACCAACGGGTGTATTGAATCAAGACATTATTAAAGATTTTGAGTATATACACTATAATTCAGCAGGATATTGTTCAATATATGCTATAGGTTACACTGATGATATAGATCATGATAGTTCATTTAAGGCAGTAGAATCTGTCTGTAATAATGAGTGGTATTATAGCAACAGAGACTATGTTTGGTTTAAAAACAAACTGGAGGAACGCATCAAATGGAAATACTCGGGCGAGATTGAAATTCTCATTCTACAGAACAATCCGGGTTCAGAAAATTCACTAAACTTTCAGAACTATGTAGCTATTAATATTTCGAAGGGATTAAGGGACGGTTATATAGATTCTTTTCAGGCATTTATGGAGTCGCTAATACGTAGTACTCGATCTAAGATTTGCCCAGAACAAGTTGCAAGAGATTTAGCAAATGACCGGATTAGAATTAAAGATATTATCTCTGATGCGATAATGGATTGTAAAAAAATACCAACACCTGTGAAGGAAATAATCAAAGATCGCATATTCTATAGGAGCGCAAATACTTTTTCAGATCATTGATGCCAATAATCAATCACCCAATACATGTGCGTTAAAAGTTTAGGAGCCAAGATAATATGAGTCAACCAGGTATGGCAAAACATACTGAAAGTGCATTTGATGAATCAAATGCAGTGCGACTGCTTTCAGACTTATTGGAAAGCAAGCATACTATTAAAACGTTCTTTAAAGAAAATGACAGAACTCCCAATTATGATGGTACTTTAGAGCTAATTGGAAAAGAAGGTGATCCTAGAAAACAGTTTATTGTTCAAATCAAGAAGACTAAAGCAATAAACTGCGTACAAAAGGGTAAAAACAAAGGCCGATATGTATACGATATGGAAACGTCATTCTTATACTATGTAAAAGCTAAGGTTGCGGAAAGTCCTGCGATTTTCTTTGTTGTTGATGTAAAAAATAACAGAGTATTCTATCTGTATTTATCGGATGAAACATTGATGTCGATGGGGTTTGAAGGGAAGTCGACCGTACGTTATGCTTTTGGCGACAATAACATTATTCATGATATTGGTGAGTTCACCACTGAATTAGAGAAGATTGCAGAGGAACGAAATACTAGGTTCATTTATAAGTCAAAAGACGAGATAGCTGCGATGCAAGATGCAGTAGAATACTTAAACGCTCTGCTTGACACTGACTTTAAAACAATAAAAGAACATCTATTCCCGGATCTGTGGCGCTTTGGAATTGGAATGTCGGAGACAGATCAATTTACAATTAGTCATTACTCGCATGAAAACAAAAAGGAAGAAATATATAGGCCTGAAAAAACAAATATGTTTTGCCTTTATCCACAGTTTAAAGGTAGCCTGAATCCTAATGTAAGTGAATTCAGCTCTGACAGCATGTTTCAGTACTTTGACTGTATTGGGAATCAAACACCAATGGATTATGTAAAAAAGAACCTTGCGAAATATATACGATCTTTCTGTCAGAATCCACCGATAGAGATTCTTCCAACAGTTGTTTTGAATGAGGTTACCTATAACAAAGCTTTAAAAATTCATCATTACTTTGATAGTGATGATGAATTAGTTGTTAATAAATGCATTGCAGAAGTAAACATTTTAATTCGTTATATTGATTATTTGATTTATTGTGAACCAACCCTTGATACAGAACTAACTTTAAGACAAAGAATAAGGACTACTAGAGGTCAGATAAGTTTTTTCGATTCATATTTATGGAGTTCTGTTAAAGATGGATTAAACAAATACTACAAAGAACATGCTCATGAAAAACAGTATAATATACATTTAGATGCAGTCTTTAAATTACTAAAAATAGACTGTTTAAGTTATTATTGTACCATTCTGGAGTTAGGCAACAGGAATAATGAATATGTAGATAAAATATGGGATTATGATCCTGGTGTTTTTTTGAAAGAGCGGAAGTATTTAGAAGCAGAAATAAAACCAATTTGTGAGAAGTGGTTTGACAACCTTCCTGAACTTTATTTGAATTTATATAAAAAAGTGTTCAGTGAAAATAACAAGTACAAGTATTTGAGGAGCATTCGATACTGTATAGAAGATAATGATGGGAAGTATAATTATTTGACAATAGTAGGGAAGGCCCATGTTTATAAAAGTTGCGATAATGAATTAAGTATCAACTATACAAATTCTATACTAGATGAAAGTAGCAAATTAGATAAAGATGAGCGCTTACAGTATATGCTGGATGGCGAAATATTTGCTGCAAGCATTATGAATAGAGAACAGACATTATATTATGATGGGGTTCGTTGTTTTCTTTATCAGGGCATCTGTGACGCATTGGATTTGAAATGTGAAGGCATACATATTAATGCCAGAACTGAATTGCTCTTTAGATAGGAAACTGACGGAAGCAGAGAATTATAAAGGCTTTATTAGTAGTTATATGACAAACCCAACTGGCCAGAAAGGAGATGCAAGACTGTGTTTGATCCCAATAAGATTGAGGATTTACAATACTCAACTGAGAAACAAATCATGGATAGAAAGTCTGCCCGAATCAGAGCTGTCGATTTGGCCATTCCTATTGTAGCCATGGCCAATGCAGATGGTGGATACCTGGCTATAGGCATCGAGGATGACGGAACGATTACAGGAATTGACGCACATGAAAAAAATGTAAATGAGCTGTTGCGTGCTCCTTTTGACTACTGTATTCCAAGCGTGCAGGTGGAACCCAAAACTATAGACGTGATGGATTGCAATGGGAATGCCAATCATGTCCTGAGAATGCAGGTATTCCCTAGTAATAAGGTCGTTGCGAACCAGGCAGATGATGTTTACCTGCGTGTTGGTGATAAGAGTAAAAAGCTGAATTTTGAACAGCGCCTGCAACTTGTTTATGCTAAGGGTGTGAAATTCTTTGAAGATCAGCCAGTCGCTAGCGCAACTATTAACGACCTTGATTTGGATTACGTGTCAGATTACTGCAAGAAAATCGGATACGACAAGGGAGATGCAGAATTCTACCTTCGCCATAACCACGATTTCATAACTATGAACGGTAATGAGGAAGTAGTCAGTGGAGCGGCAATCTTGCTGTTTGGAAAGAATCCGCAACGTTTCTTTCCACGTGCTCGTGTGCGCTTTGTCCGCTATGAAGGCAAGACTGCTGAAGTAGGGGATAGGATGAATGTGGTCAAAGATGTCAAATTTTCCGGCCGCATTCTTGAGCAAGTGAAGGAAGCTACCGCATTTGTAAAGACACAAATCCGCGAGTATACAAAGCTTGGAGAGGGCGCTGTTTTCCAAACTACTCCCGAATTTCCTGAGTTCTGCTGGACTGAGCTGATTGTTAATGCCGTGGCTCACCGTGATTACAGCATTGGCGGAACTGACATCCAGATTAAAATGTTTGACGATCACTTTACTGTGGAAAGCCCTGGCATACTTCCGGGACTTGTGCGTGTCAATAATATTAGGGAGTTCCATTTCTCACGCAATCCCAAGATTGTGGAGTTGCTCAATGAATATGACCTTGTGAAGGAGTTTGGCGAAGGCGTTGACAGAGTATACCGTGATATGGCAGCAGCAGGGCTTCCAGAGCCAGAATACAAACAATCTGAGTTCATGCTCTATGCTACATTAAAAAACAAGAACTGGGGTAATGAAGACACAACATGGAGCGTTGTAAATAAACATGAATCTCTGGTGATTTCTGAAAAACAACCAGAGAAACAACCAGAGAAACAACCAGAGCCCTCACTAGCTGAAAAAATCGAAGAGCGAATCAAGAATGTGTTGAGTCTTATTGAGACAAATCCGGAAATGTCTCGCTCTGAGATGGCAAAGGCTTTAAATCTTACAGAGAATCAGGTAAGGACAGCTACTAACAAATTAAAAGACAGAAAGATTATTCATAGAGAAGGCTCTGATACGGATGGCAAATGGATCATTGACTGATTTACCATGAACTGTATTATGAGTAATACAAAGCAAATAATTTTTAAACTACTTGATATGGCATATCAGGCTGAAGACCTTAAAATGCTTCAAAAAAGAGGCGAGGGCTCACAGGAAGAAAGCTGTAAGAGCGTTGTTCTCAGGCTTTAACTAAGAGCAACAGATCTTATAATGAACTAATGGACTTCCTGATAGGCTCCGACGAATTGCGAGCGAATGACCTGCTGTATCGCAGGTCATTTTCAAAAGATATGATACCTAGGTTGACACAAACTTTCTTATAGAGCATAATGGTCACAACCCAGGTTAACACGAAATACAATTGCTTAAGATAACTGAGGAAATGGCAGTGACCGACATAAAAGATATTGAAATCCTATATCAGCAGATAGTTTATGAATATGAGAACAACCAATCCATAGCCGCCATTGCGAAGAAGCTACACACTACACAGGTTCGTGTGCAACGCGTCCTTATCACTGAAGGTTTATGGTCTTCAAGGCGAACTAAACAAGTGGGAGAGCTTCAATCGCTTGGCATGACTGTTATGGAGATAGCAGAGGAACTAGGCATAGATGAGAAGACTGTTCAGACTTATCTGCCGTATAGCCGTGGTCAGTATGGTGGTAATACGACAGATGACTCTGCGAGGTCCAAGGATTATCGCGATCGTATGAAGACTGCCGCAGAGAATATGCATACTTCGGCAGAGGGGGATGGAGAAATGATACAGAGTGATTATTGGGATGACTTATTGGCAGGCGACGATGTCGATCCGGAGCTCAAGCTGACATATGTTGACGAGAAGTATTCTGAAGATCCTTACTGGAACTGGGACTCGATTTACAAGCTGCATCTCGAGCTTGTGAGTCCGCCATACTATAGCATAGGGGATGATCTGGATTTGGGTGACCAGGAGCGCGCGGATCTGTTCCGGATGGGAAAAGCTTCCGAGGGCTTCAGCCGGGACGTGCTCGTATCCGGTGCCATGACTCTGCATGCGATGCACTACATGATACAGAAACTCTTCGGCTGGCAGAACAGTCACCTGCACAAGTTTGCGCTTAGTGATGAAGATTTTGATCTTATCACTGAGGGCAAGGTCAAAGGCTGGACAGATCTGTGCGGATCTCTGCTGCGTTTTCCGGATGGTGACTTCTACGATGCGTGCTGGGATGATGACTATAAAGAGGGCATCAGCGTCAAGAACTGGTATCGCAGGAAGTATAACGGGGGATATTCTACCAAGGCTGTAGGCGATAACTGGCTGTACAATAGGCAGCAGGTTATGGAGTTCAAAGCAGACTGCATGGAGGATGACAGGTTCAAAGATGAAAGTACCGGTGGAGTCATAACCGATGACACATTGCTTAAGGATGTCGGTGTTTATTTCGAGGCTCCGTACAATTCACTTATGGAGAGTCTGACAGCAGGGGATCTGTTCATTACAGGGAAGAGCAGGATAGGAACTGGCGGAAGAAGAGTGCCTCTTGCCAAGTGGAAGGAAAGGCAGTCTCAAGGTCTGGATCGTATGACCAAAGCAGTCAGCGACTATCTGACAGATGAGGATCTTGAAGCGGCGGCTAATATTTTTTCAGAACTCAAACGCTGGAGAGAGAGCCAGTCACATCTGGAGCATTACATGTATACTGATATGTCAGCGATCAGGGAGCAGACAGGCGAGGATCCTGCGAAAGTAGCAGTCTATCATGATAATCTTATACGCTCTTACGAGATGAGCCTGGCGGGGCTGAAGGTCAAAGTAGCGAATGAGCCGTTTTTCAGGACCATATACTATAACTACGATTATGGCGATGACTGGTGGGTCAAGATCACATGCGAAGAGATATATTCCAGCATACACGATACACCTTATGCACCTGATGAAAGGCTCGAAGAGATAGTATATAAGAACAAGCCACTTTGCATAGCCGCCGACGGGATGAATGTAGTAGATGACTGTGGCGGTATGTACGGCTTTCTCCGTATGCTTCGAACCATCAATGGAAAGGATAAAGACGAGGCCAGAGAAATGAAAGAGTGGGCAAGGCGCCTAGGATGGACCGGCAGAATCTATAAACCTGAGAATATGCTTTAAGTGTGACGACAGAGAGAGGTGCGATTAATACAAGTATATAGTGAAAGATTGGCGCGGATCACCGTTTGTTTACTGATTCAAATAATCGCAACAAGAGAAGGCTCTTAGTTATTGTTTATAAGAAGCAGATTAATTGTATTTAATACTGTTGTATAAAAAAGGATGGAAAATGAGACATAGTACTTTATCGGAACACAAGTTTAAAAAAGGAGTATTTATTACACCTTTTAATTCAATGGATAATATTTATGAATTGCCAGATGATTATTCATGGACATATGGAAGAATGCCGGAGTATTTATGGATTGCACTAATACTGAAAAGACAAGGTCGTGAAAAGGGCCTTGAAATATTGCAGTATATTATTTCAGAAGTTCATCTTTTAACACCAGAAATAGAAACTTTAAGGTTATCTGATATTTTGCGATTAGATGAATCTATACAAGCGAGATTGTATGACTATATAGTGAAGGCTGTTTCTGCGGAGACATTAGCCCCTTTGACAATTGTTCTTACACACAGCAATGCTCCAACTTTTTCAAGATACTTTTGCTGTCCTGAATTAACAATAGAAGAGCGGCGTAATATATTAGTTGATGCTATGAATACAGTAATTGATCAGCATTCTAATGAAGCAACGGATGTTAGATACATAGTCATTTATTTCCACCTAATGATTGGGAAATTAAAAGTACAGCCTCAACAGCTTGATATTTATAAAACATACTATTTATCAAAGCATGATGACGAGGTAATGCGGGTGGCAAGGCCTTCTGTTAGATCAACTGAAATGCTGCTTCTTAACGACAAAAAACCAGACACGCCGTTCTTAGAAAATTTTTGGAGGGTAGTTAGTGAAATGTCAGATTGTGAATTGTATGCTACAAGATTTCCAGAAGAGAAAAATAATATTGGCAGCTATATATCATCAGTATATGAAGCATTAAACTACCTGAAAGATGTATTTGTCACCACTGAACCACTCAATGCCAAAATAAAAATACTACTAGGTATAGGAACCTATTCTTATAAAAGATTCCACGAACTATACTCACACAATATGTTTAATTCCATTGCAGGAAGAAGTTGTGTACGAGTTATGGTTGAAGATTACATAATGATGAAGTACTTACTCATAAAAGAGTCTGAAAGACCTGATATTTGGAGTGAATATGAAAGGTACGGATTGGGACAATATAAATTAGTTCTTTCACGAAGTAGAGAAAAGGGTATCGATAACAATGCCCACTTTGATGATAGTTATGTGGAACTTCTGGTAAACGAGTTTCTTGAAGAGGAATACATTAACATGGATACAAAATATTTCGAGAAAGATAATATCCGGATCAAAGCCAAATTGGTGGGAGAGGATGAATTGTATGGCTTATATTACGATTATGACTCTGCCTTTGAACATGGTTTGTGGGGTGCTATAAGAGAGTCATCTATGATTAAATGCACTAACCCTGCCCATCTATTTCACTGTGTTCCTGATATCAACGATGATATAGTGATGAAATCTGTTCTACCTGATTGTATTAAGGTTATGAATAAGACTATTAAGCTTCTTGACAAAGAGATTGGTATACCGGAAGAAATCTATAATGAGGTGATGCGCTATGAGCTCAAACCATCTGGAGAAACAAATTAGCATTATTCAAAAAGAATACTATCAATTGTTGTCAGAGTTGCTTCAATGCATGAAGAATGGAGATTTCATGTCTGCTCTCGATGAAGTATGTGTATTTTGGCAAAGAAAACATAAAATCGTAGATTTGTATTTAAGGAATCATTTTTCAGGATACGATAATTATGTCTTTACTGCGAAAACTAATGTTGGATACGATGAAAAAGAACATCTGCCTTTTCTCCTTTTAGGACAAAAACATGTTGTTGACGATTCGATTTATAAGTTCACAGAAATCTATAGAAATGTGCAAGCGCAGGCACTTGCGTCAGAAATGCACGAAATAATAGAGAGTATTGTTTCAGATAACTTAGCGCTGCTAAGCAATCTTAAAGACAATGTCCTCATATTACCATTTACATTTCTTAATCAAGCTAGTACACACAAGGTTCTTTATTCCGCAGGTGAGTCCTTGTTTCTAAGCCTATTCACCGAGCTAGAAAGCATGGAGGATTACTTTCTTAAATGTAATACGATTTATGATATTGAGAAATACATAAAACCGGAATTTAAGGAAGTAATTGTTTTTTCGGAATTAGAAGATTTGAGTCAGTCATTCAGCAATAGATTTAAACAAGCAATCACTGAAACGCCGTTCTTAACAGAAACTGACTCGAGAGCATTCTTTATGATAGTTTATGGAAATATTCAGCAGGCAGTTAACATCTTACTCTCATGTATTGAATACAATTGCATACCATTTATTAGGTCAAATATGCCTCTCCATTATACTTTGCTAGTTTCAGAAAGCATGCGTAGTATGTATTCGAATGTGGAGACACTACGATATAAAATGCTCCTTGCGAATAAAATATATAACTGTTGTGATGTAGAAAAACTAGCAAAGAAGCCTTTAAATCAACTGCTTGAAGATGCTCAACGCGTTGATCTTATAGACTCCTTGATAAAAATACTAAATGATAAAGGTGTAAATGAAAAAAACTTCAACGATAACAATTACTATAAAAAGAATAGCAAAAGAATAATGGAAACATTACTCAGCGAAATGTATTAGATGATTAATAATTAGTAAATATGAGTGAAAATGTTGACATTGACGGAGAGTAAAAGATGAATTCACGACACCATGATTTAGATATACATCCTATTCCTGAGGACAAGAATCCTTTATTCGTTAATGAGCCGTGGCTTATAGACCAGTCACAGGCAGTAATGGATTATGTAAACAAAGCACCAGAGCCTGCCGAGGATAATATCAGGATATACATTCCATTTGATATCAACAAGTCAGCAATAATAAGACGATTATTCGACCTGATTGACAGATATGTGGAGGCGAATGAGGATAATGAATTCAACTTCAGCTCTGATGTTGATGCTTTGGTATCACAGATAGAAATCTATGATCAGGTTTGGTCTGTAAAGCACATGCAAGAAGAAGGATCGCGTAGTAAAGAAGCGATAGAACTCGTAGAAGAATTCATTGAAAGGCTTGAAGAGATTCCCGATGGGGGAGCAGAACTATTTCCTTTTGAACTTATAGAAAAGCTGAGAGAGCAGTATTTTGTTATAAAGTGATTATAGTTAGGAACAGTTAAATTGACATGCCCATTATGTGATATCAAGAATTTAAATGATGAAGACAAAGGGTTAAGAGATGGCTACGCATTTTGGGAAAGAGGTGAAGAAAAAATGGCGAATTAATGGAAGCAATTGTGTTGTTCG
>CADBCZ010000072.1 GCA_902793335.1 uncultured Lachnospiraceae bacterium | reverse complement strand
TTCGAGCCGCCGGTACTTCCAATGACACTTAACGAACAACGTGAGTTCTAGTGTCATGCACCTACTTGGTGACGAATGCGAAGCATGAGTTTAGTACCGCTGCGTGCGACGAGCAGCGAGATCCCCTCTCTCTTAGCGAATGCGAAGCATGAGGTTAGAGACAGGGCATGCCTTGTGTTGCGTGCCTGCGTTGGATTGTATAACATGCACAAAAGCAAAACAAAGAAATAGCATTTCACAATCACCTAACTAAAATTTATTAAGTAATTGAGAAACGTATAAAATACTAAAGCGGAAATCCTTGATTAATAAGGATTTCCGCTTCTAAAAACAAAAAGCTAGCGACGGGAATCGAACCCGTGACCTCCTCACTACCAATGAGGTGCGCTACCGACTGTGCCACGCCAGCTTGTCTTGACGACTTGTCTATAATATCAGAATATTACGAATTTGTAAAGTAATATTTTAAATTTAATCATCCATCCATTCTCTGCCTTACAATCTCATATGCAAGAACACCAGCCGCTACCGATGCATTTAATGAATCTATATCACCTTTCATAGGAATTGATGCTATATAATCGCACTTTTCCTTAACAAGTCTACTGACGCCATTACCCTCATTTCCAATTACCAGTCCGATAGGTCCTGTAAGATTATGCTTATACATAACTTCGCCATCCATATCTGCACACACAAACCAAAGACCTTCTTTCTTAAGTTCTTCAATAGTCTTTGCAATATTAGTCACCTTGGCAACCGGAGTGTAATTAATCGCGCCCGCAGAAGCCTTAACTACTGTAGCTGTAAGACCTGCTGCTCTTCTCTTAGGAATTATAACTCCATGCGCTCCACATAAATTCGCAGTTCTGATAATAGCTCCAAGATTATGTGGGTCTTCAATCTCATCCAGCACTATGACAAAAGGTGGCTCACCTTTTTCTTTGGCAGCATTTAAAATATCAGAAACATCAGCATAATCATACGCCGCAGCAAATGCAATTACACCCTGATGTTTTCCCGTCTCTGACATCTGATCAAGGCGTTCTTTAGGCACGTAGTTAATTATTGTGTCCTGCTTTCTGGCAAGTGTTTTGATAGTGTTAACCGCACCATCATGACAACCGTCCAAAATAAATATTTTATCAATTGTTTTACCGGAACGAAATGCCTCTGTAACAGCATTTCTACCTTCTATTGTGTACTCTTCGTATCTCATAATTCTAATAAACCTCTAAAATCTATTTTATCAATCACCGGAACCATCACTTTCATATTCTATATCATTAGTTCCATCTGTGTCTAACGAAGCATTCTGCATTGTCTCACAGGAATCATTCTCTTTAACTTCGTCCTCACTTCCATTCAATACTTCTAATGAAAGTTTAACAATATCAGCAAGTCTTATAAAATCCTCGTTAAGATACAGATAACCAAGCACTGCTTCGAATGCTGTAGCATTCCTATATTCCGACATTGATGAGTTTTTTGCAGATGAATAAATGTTGGCATTTCTACCTCTTTTGTATATTGCGTGTTCAGCTTCTGTCAGACTACTTTTGATTCCTTGCATCATCTTAGCCTGCGACGGAGCACATACAATCTTAGAGACCTCATCATGATATTTACGCGATTGCTTATTAGCTGCGCTCACCACCATTGTTTTAATCATCAAATCAAATATAGAATCACCTATATATGCAAGTGCAAGCGGAGAATAAGTCTCTGGATTACAGTGTTCGATTCTTAATGTTGATTTATAATAATCAATAAAATTCTCTATGCTCTTTTCCATTTAACACCCTCCCTAGTATCCTCTAAAATAATACCTTCTGCCGCAAGTTGATCTCTAATCTCGTCAGCTCTTGCAAAATTCTTAGACTTTCTGGCAGCCTGTCTCTCCTCGATTAAAGCTTCAATCTCAGAATCTAATTTCTCCTTCTTAACCTCTGTTATAATACCCAATACATTGCATAATTTCTTAAGCATATCATACGCTGCTTTTACAAGTTCCTTCGCACTATCGGAAGTGATATTTGAATTTGTATATTTAACTAACTCAAATATTGCAGATATTGCATCCGCAGTATTAAGGTCATCCTCCATAGCTTCATCAAACTTGTTTTCAAACTCAGCAAGACCATCTTTGATTTTCTTCTCGTCCTCACTAAGTTCTTTCTCTTCCGCATTGTTAAATGCATCCTCAAGTTTACCTGTCGCAGTTAGAATTCTGTCAAGCGATGCCTTAGCAGACTCAACAAGTGTATCAGAGAAGTTTAGAGGACTTCTGTAATGTGCACTTAAGATAAAGAAACGGATTACCTGTAAAGAATATTTCTCTCCAATCTCACGAATAGTAAAGAAATTGCCAAGCGATTTTGACATTTTTTCTCCGTCAATTCTCAGGAATCCATTGTGCATCCAGTATCGTGCAAATTCAACATCATTTGCAGCTTCACTTTGAGCGATCTCGTTCTCATGGTGTGGGAATATAAGATCCTCTCCACCAGCATGAATATCAATTATATCACCGATATATTTTTTACTCATAACGGAACACTCCAGATGCCAGCCCGGTCTTCCATCTCCCCAAGGTGATGGCCATGATGGTTCTCCTTCTTTCTTAGGTTTCCAAAGTACAAAATCTAAGAAATCCTCTTTCTCATCCTCACCGGACACCTTAAGCGCATGCTTCTCATCTCTGTGACCTGCCTCAAGATCGTCAATATTCTTCTTAGACAGCTTACCATATCCAGGAAAACTTCTTGTACGGAAATATACAGTTCCATTTACCTCATAAGCATGACCTTTATCAATAAGAACCTTGATCATCTCTATCATATCCGGAATCTCTTCAGTAGCTTTAGGATGAGTTGTCGCCTCCATTACGTTAAGATCCTTCATGTCCTTCTTAACTTCTTCGATATATCTTTCAGAAATCTCCTTAGAAGTGACACCCTCTTCAATAGCACGTTTTATAATCTTATCGTCGACATCAGTGAAATTAGATACATAATTAACATCATAACCCTTATACATAAGATAGCGTCTTAATGTATCAAATACTATCATAGGACGCGCATTACCAATGTGAATATAATCGTAAACAGTAGGACCGCATACGTATATTCCGACCCTCCCTTCATTAATCGGTACGAAGTCCTGTTTTGTTCTTGTTAATGTGTTATATATTTTCATTTCCTGTATTCCTCCGGATTGTCTTTATATTTCTGTTCTTTTTAATTATATTAATATCGGCCAATTGGCAGTTCAATACATAGTTTTCGTTCTTTTATTCAAAGCAAAGAATATCTTTCGTTAAGCCTTCGGACATCCCTTACATCCTGCGCAGTTAACATTTTCATCTGCCATAGGATCATAGTTATAATTACCTACTGATTCCAACAGACATATAGCCTGCGAGCTTATACCCTCGCCGCTTCCTGTAAATCCAAGTCCTTCTTCAGTAGTTGCCTTGATATTAACCTGATTCTCAGAAAGTGAAAGTGCTTCCGCTATTGTTGTCACCATATCAGGAATGAAATCCTTAAGCTTTGGACGTTGAGCAATAACCGTAGCATCAATATTGCTTATCACAAACATCTTCTCATCAAGCAATTTCTTAACATGGCGAAGCAACTCTATACTGTCTGCTCCCTTATACTTTTCATCAGTATCAGGAAAATGTCTTCCAATATCACCCAGTGCTGCTGCTCCAAGTAACGCATCCATAATAGCATGTGTAAGTACATCCGCATCTGAATGTCCTAAAAGTCCCTTCTCGTAAGGAACATTTACACCACCAAGTATCAATTTTCTGCCATCAACTAATTTATGGACATCATATCCCATTCCTACTCGCATATATCTCTCCTAATCTATAAATTTACTTACCTCTTTATCATCTCTAATCTTTTTTAATTTAAAAAAAATAACAGTATAAGCTATAAAATATATTATATATGTTATAAATAATGATGCTAGGTTCAAAACACCGTAAAGTTCTAGTAAAAACATAATAAACAAAAATGTAGCTATTACAGCAGACCCTCCACTATTTTCTCGCTGAATAAATTCATCCTCACCATGATTCAAAACATTATCGAAATCCTTCAGATTAAAAACAATAAATAAAAATACGACTATAATTGTTGAAATAACTTTAACCATCATAACTATACCTTCTGTTAAGATCTATAGTCACCATTAATCTTCACATAATCATATGTCAGGTCACATCCCCATGCTGTCGCCTCTGCTGAACCATCATTTAATGAAATGTTGACCATTATCTCGTCTTCAGAAAGTACTTCCTTTGCAAACTCCTCAGAGAAATCCACGCCGTATCCGGCTCTACATACTTTTAAAGTTCCCTTAGAAGATGCCATATCTACATCAATCTTAGTTATATCAAAATCTGCATCTGCATAACCGATAGCACACGCAATTCTTCCCCAGTTAGCATCCTCACCAAATATCGCACATTTGAAAAGTGATGATGCAGCAACACTCTTAGCAACAGTAATTGCAGTATCAAGATTCTTTGCTCTTGAAACCGTACACTCGATAAGTTTGGTAGCACCCTCACCATCTTTTGCAAGCATTCTTGTCATATTCATCATTACAATGTACAATGCCTGTTTAAATGTTTCATACTCCGGACCTTCTTCTGTAATCTCTGTATTTTGGGCAAGTCCGTTAGCCATAACACAAACCATATCGTTAGTTGATGTATCACCGTCAATCGAAAGACAATTATATGTAATCTTGACAACCTCTGAAAGAGCTTTCTGCATAAGCTCTGTACTTATTGCAACATCTGAGGTCACGAAATTAAGAGTTGTAGCCATATTAGGGTGAATCATTCCGCTGCCCTTTGCCATACCTCCAAGTGTACAGGTGGTTCCTGCTATATCAAAGGTTACCGCAACCTCTTTCGGTACAGTATCCGTCGTCATAATAGCATTTACAGCCTTGGCATTACCGTCATATGAAAGTCCGTCAGCAAGTTCTTTGATATGAGATGAAATCGGTTCTATCGGAAGAGGTATTCCGATAACACCTGTCGAAGCAACAATAACTTCCTCTTTGTTGATTCCAAGTACCTGCGCTGTCAACTCGCACATTTTTTCCGCAATATTAACACCATCTTTGTTACAGGTATTGGCATTCTTAGAATTAACTATTACAGCTCTTGACTTACCACCGGTAGCCTCAAGATTATTCTTTGTTACAAGTATCGGTGCACCCTTAACTTTATTGGTAGTATATACCGCAGCTGTATTACAGATACTATCACTCACAATCATACCGAGATCATTCTTTACAGTCTTCTTCGTATCATCTATATCTATACCGTTCGCCACCAGATCCATCTCATGTGCCTGTTTCATTGCCACATCTATACCACAATAAAGACCATTTGCCTTAAATCCCTTAGCAGCACACACACCACCGTCAACATAAGAATATCCATCAAACTGTTTCATAATAATTACTCTCACTTTCGTAAAAATTTAATTAAAGCCTTGACTTTTTAAATGCCAAATTGCATTATATCACATATAACATTAAATTAACAAGCTATTCAGGAAAGGAAATCAACTATGCATACACTTCCCAAAGATCCAATGATTTTATTAAGTTACATCAACACCAAACTGCGCGATGAGTATCCAAGTTTATCAGCCTTATGTGATGATTTGGAGATCAACGCTTCTGATATTGAGGACAAACTTTCAATCATAGATTATCACTACAATCCAAAATTAAACCGTTTCTCATAAAATCATGATTTATACTTGTTGTTATTCTTTATTTTCATAATCTTCATCATCTTCTACGTCTTCATCATCAAGGCGTAGTTTTTTCTTTTTTTCGCGATACAACGCCTCTTCAGCACGTTGTTTCAACACACTTTCTCTCCGCTTCTTTGCAGCCTCTTCCTTCATATGTCTGTCAAAAGAGAAAATCGCTGTTCCCTTCTTAACCGGCTCATGATCAATCATAACAAGCGTGTGACTTTCCGGCTTAATATAATCAACTTCATAGTAATCATCTGCATTTATAGGCATATTTTTTCTCTTAAGCAATGTTCTGCTGATTGTACCGACCAAAGCATACAGACACGCAAAACAAGGTGCTCCGAGTATCATTCCCGGTACACCGAAGAATCCACCACCCACAAGAATCGCAAATAATATCCACATACTTGAAAGGTTAAGTCTGTCTCCAAGAATCACCGGTCCTATAATATTGCCGTCTACCTGCTGTAAGACAAGAACAAAAATTGCAAATATAATTCCATATTTCAAATCTATCATCATCAGTATCAACACAGAAGGCACCGCTCCTATAAATGGTCCAAAATACGGTATTATATTGGTCACACCAATAATTATACTGATAAGAACTGCATAATCAAACTGCACTATAGTCATAAAAGTATAGCATATAAGTCCTATTATTAATGAATCAATTATCTTACCGCTTATAAATCCTCCAAATACCTGATCCATGTATCTTACACCACGTATTATCTGATTAGCAACGCTGGTTTCAAATATACTGTAAGTAAGCTTCTTAGTTCCTGCTACCAGTACTTCCTTCTCCAGCAGAACATATACTGATATGATAACCGAAAGTACAACATTCAACACGACCTTAAGACCACCGACTATACCACTTGTAATCCCCGAAACTATCTTGTCCATGTTAGGAAGTATATCATTATTCAAATAGTCTATTGCCCGGGAATATACTCTGTCTGAAGCCATCAATATATACTGACCAACCTCTGAATTCTTCTTGTTAAAAGACTTCATCCATTCATACATATGGTCATAATAGTTTGGCGCTTCCTTGACAATATTAATAAGTGATTGATAAACCTGTGGAATAACAAGATATAGACCACCGATGACTAACATCAGAAAAAGAGCTAAAGTAAAGATAATTCCCATACCTCTTGAGAATTTCTTCTTATCACCCTCATCCTTAAAAATCAATCTGCCAATCGGTGTAAATATATAATGCTCAAAAAAATTAAGCACAGGATTCTCAAGATAAGCTAATGTAAACCCTATTACAATCGGAAAAAGAGTATTTTTGATCATCAAAAGGAACTGTTCGTACTCTTTCTTGTGTTCAAGTCTGTAATTAAAAAGCAGTGAAAGTACAATAACTGCTAACGCAGTTGCACCTGCCTTGACATATTTATTATTAAATTTCCATTTCATAACAACTGCCTCCATTTTTTGCAAATAGATGTATTTATTATAAAGCAATTAATAATTTTAGTCTAGACAATAATCCCAATAAATGCCTATAAAATCAAGAAAAGAGGCTACATCAGATGTAACCTCTTTCCATATATATTTACTTAAATTATTTGTCTGTGTATTTTTATTACTCAGCTTTATCTTCTTTACCAACTTCAACAACTGATTTTGCAAGTCCTGCAAGACTCTGAATCTCAGAAGGAATGATTATCTTAGTAGCCTTACCGTCAGCAGCTTTGCCAAATGCTTCTAAGCTCTTAAGCTTAATAACAGCATGGCTTGGTGCGGATTCATTTAACAAAGTAATACCATCTGCATTAGCTTTCTGAATAGCTATGATAGCTTCTGCCTGACCTTCTGCCTCGCGAATAGTTGCTTCTTTCTTAGCTTCAGCGCGAAGAATTGCTGACTGTTTCTCAGCTTCCGCTTCAAGAATAACCGACTCTTTATGACCCTCTGCACGAAGAATCGCTGATTTCTTCTCACCTTCTGCGATAAGAATCTGCTCACGTCTCTCACGTTCAGCCTTCATCTGTTTCTCCATTGCATCCTGAATAGCTGCCGGAGGGATAATATTCTTAAGCTCCACACGATTAACCTTGATTCCCCATGGATCAGTTGCTTCATCAAGAGTTGCTCTCATCTTAGTATTGATAGTCTCTCTTGAAGTAAGTGTCTGGTCAAGTTCAAGATCACCGATGATATTACGAAGAGTTGTTGCTGTTAGATTCTCAATAGCCATAATAGGATTCTCAACACCATAGCAGAAAAGCTTAGGATCTGTAATCTGGAAAAATACAACTGTATCTATTCTCATTGTTACATTATCCTTAGTGATAACCGGCTGTGGTGCAAAATCTACAACCTGTTCCTTCAAAGTTACTCTCTTCGCCACCTTGTCAATAAGTGGCATTTTGATATGCATACCAACTGACCATGTACCTGTATAAGTTCCAAGTCTCTCAATTACATATGCATGTGCCTGTGGTACAATTCGTATACTACTCATAACAACAATAATAGCAATAAACAATAAAAAACCTAAAAATCCAAAACCTGCTGACATAATATTATCAATCTCCTTTTTATTATTATTTTATACTTCTGAAATAATCTCTTCAGTGAGTTTATCCTCATCCGCCTTTTCAACAATCAGCTTCACACCCTGAATATCAACAATATGAGCAATATAACCTGCAGGAATAATAATACTGTCATCCTTTGCTCTCGCAGTCCATTCCATTCCGTTGATCTTAGCTCTACCGGTATCATTTAGATTATTGATTTCCTCAAGAACTACTGCATTAAGTCCTATCAAAGCCTCAGCATTAGTCTTCTCTGTCTTTGAATCGAGATGTTTCACAGCCCAAGGTCTGGTAAACACCACCAAAAGAACAGACACCAATACAAAAATGATAATCTGTATAACAAGATTGGCACCGCAAAGTGCCGAAATTGCTGCAACAAATGCTCCTCCGGCAAACCATATTGTTGTAAGTCCAAGGCTGATAATCTCAATTATAATAAAGATTGCCGCAAGCAAAAGCCAGCTTATGACCTCAGAACCCATAATCATGATTATCACTCCCCTCTCTATGATTATTATAAATCTGATGCATATTATAAATCACGATATTACTTTCCGTCATAGATAAGCAGAGAATCTATATCGTAATCAGAGAGTCTTGCTCTTCCGTTAAGTCCTGCCAGTTCCATAACAAACTCAATCTTGACCACTTCACCACCAAGGGATTCTACCATCTCTATAATGGCTTCAATAGTTCCACCTGTTGCGATAAGATCATCTATTATAACAACCCTGTCACCGGGCTTTATGGCATCTTTATGCATCTCAATTACCGCAGTACCGTATTCAAGTTCATATTCTTTCTCTACGGTCTCACGTGGGAGTTTGCCCTTCTTTCTGACAGGTACAAACCCCTTATTATAAGCATATGCAACCGGCATGCCAAATATGAAGCCTCTTGATTCCGGTCCTAATACAATATCAAAGTCAACACCTTTAAGGTTTTCAATTATTCCGTCAACCGACTTCTTCAGACCTTCAGGGTCTTGAAGAATAGACGTTATATCCCTGAAAATTATTCCCGGTTCAGGAAAGTCCGGTATACTTATTACATATTGATCGATTCCATATTGATCCTGCATACTTAATCCTCCCGGTCTATGTTAAGACCTGTTTATTAATAATATTATCCAGATGTATTATACCGAGTGTCAAAGCACAATAAATACACCCGTATCTTAGAATAACACACCTTAATCTATCTTTCAAGTAGCTTGGCTACTCAATCAAATCCACTTTATAATTCACTGATCAGACCAATATTACCGATTTTAAATTTATCGGCATAGATTGTATTTTCCCATTTACGTCTCACACGCTCTATAACAACCTCTTCACTTGGCAAATGGTATCTTGCCATAAGCAGAAAATAACTGTTATATCCACTTTTTGTAATTACATCATTTTTACGAAGACTGCCTTGCAGAATTTCAGCAAGCATTGCCATTGCATCCATAAGCTCTCCATTGTCAACATTTTCATCTGTTATCAGATATACAAGAACTTTGGCTGTCACCTCGTTATAAAGCCTTGAATAGCGGTCCATATAGCGATATATCGATATAAATGAATCCTTTCCGAGCAACATGGCATTTTCTGCTTTTCCGCGTTCAGCACAAAGAGTGATCATTTTCATCAGTTCCTGCTGCGGAACAAAATGATTATCTTCCGTTCTTATATCCGTATCATAAAATTTACAGCCATGTCTTCCATTGATTTTCACCTGATATAATGCTTTATCCGCAAGGTGGAACAATGCATTAAAATCTCCATGTTCCGTCACCGGAACGCATCCCACAGATACTCCAACCGGAATATCAAAATCATCACCCATTAAAGCTACACATGTATCAAGAAGCTGTTCATTAAGTCTTTGTGTAAATGAAACAGCCACATTCTCATCTGTCGTATCAACAAAAAAGGCTAAAAATTCATCACCGCCGATTCTACAAAGAATGTCCTTATCCCTGCAGTTGTTTCTGGTTATATCCGCAAAAGCTGTGATAATATTATCACCCATCTCATGTCCATACAGATCATTGATAAGTTTGAAATTATCAAGATCAAGTATCATGAGCATTCCACGTTTTTCACAACATGCTTCTATCATTTTCTGTTCAGCATATGATTTATTGTAAAAGCCTGTCAATTTGTCAATCATGGCTTCTTCAGTCAAACTCTCAATGGCTACCCTGTTAGTCAGAATATTATCAACACGTTTAAGAAGAACTTCGATGTTAATCGGTTTCCTGATAAAATCCGACGCACCAATCATTAATCCCTTTTCTTCAATGTTAGCGCCATATTCGCCCGTCATAAAGATAACCGGTGTGTGACTTCGTCCGGCTTTTTCTTCAAACTCATACAAATTATGATATGTTTCAAAGCCATCCATTCCGGGCATCATTATATCCATAAGAATCAGGTCGGGTTGGTTATCTTTAATAAATGTCAGCAACTCATATCCTGAATTAGCCGTACTTATTCTGATACCATTTCCACTCAAAAGCCCACTAGTATATTTCAAGCTGATGGCATCATCATCAACAACTGCCACCCAATAATTTTTTTCTTCCATAAATTTCTCCTAATAATTTATGACCACAGTGTTAATTCGACCTCTATCTATATTTCGCATAATTATTATATTTTTAATAAATATTTTGTAACCGTACAAAAATCCATATTACGTGTTATTATACCTCTAATAAAGATAACCTTCAATCAATTTTTTATTTTTATTGACAACATTGACTTATATTCAAAGAATATTATTTGTGTATATTTCATACAATAAATAAATTACACTTCTTTGGTAAATTTAATGAAACAACTTTCTTCAACCAGTAAAAAAATTTTCAAAAAGGGCATTCCACACCTTGTATTATTTTTAATTCTATCAATTGCATTTACACTCTCCCAAACATCAGATAACCGAACATATTACAGAAAACAGTTATTAAATGATATAAGCACAGAACAATCTTTTTCGGATTTTGAAAACAATCTTTTTAAATACGAGATAACCTCCGATTCCATCACAAGCGCTTATCTACTTAAAGCCCCTGAAAAATATAGTATTCCGCAGCTAAAACCTCTGCTTACGGACTTCTCGTGTATAGATTATGACAATAACTATAAACGTGGCAAATCCAAAAATATAATAGACAACTTATCTGATAAACTTGTTTCATTTGACGTAAATAAGCTTAATCTAAATGATAGAATAACTTATGAACTTATTGACAAACATCTCACATTAAACCGGGCTTTTTGTGATTATCCATATTACGAATCTCTCCTTGGTCCAACTACAGGTGCAGCCTCGAGTCTTCCGGTAACTCTTTCCGAATTTCCTCTCAATTCCATAAATGATATCGAAACATATCTTGGCATCCTCAAACAAATTCCAAAATATTTTGAAAATGTAATGAAATACGAGGATAAACGCATAGCAACAGGAATGCCTACACCCTTTTTTATCTTAAATAAAGCCGATGATGAATTAACCCGTTTTATCAAGAGTCTGAAAAATGACAACAATTGCTTTGTGACAACCTTCTACGAAAGAACCAAATCAACTACTAATCTCAAACAAAATGACAGAAATAAGTATATTTCCATGAATAAATATTATATTAATCAATATATAGTTCCAGCATATATAAAATTACAGAAGTACATCTCAAACAGAGCAAAATTATCTACAGTCAATATTGATAACAATCAAAATTCTCAAAACAAATATCTTGACTCAAGTCAATCAGTCAACTTCAAAACAATACCCGATAAGAATACATCATATGGTCTTTCTGCATTTAACGGTGGTAAAGATTATTATGAAATTGTCGTACAGAATGCAACCGGCTCTTATCGTACAATCAGCGAAATGATTGCAATAACTGATTCAGTACTCTCAAACACTCTTTCCGAAGTTCTTAAAATAGCAACAACTGATACCGATGCCTATATGTATTATTGCAATCATCCTTTAGAAACCAATTTCCATTCACCCGAAGGAATTCTAGAAGCACTTTCACTTATGATTAAAGATGACTATCCAGCCCTTACCACTCCTTACGCATACAAAATAAAAACTGTTCCTGACTCGATAAAAACAATGGTAAGTCCTGCCTATTATATGATACCGCCAATAGATGATTATGAGAACAATACCATCTACGTCAACCCTTTATATACCAGTGATGAAAACGGTAATCTCTTCACTACCCTGGCACACGAAGGATTTCCGGGGCACCTTTATCAGACCTTGTATTTTTACAGTACTTCACCTTCACCCATCCGACATATTATTGATTATCCCGGATATGTAGAGGGTTGGGCAACCTATGTCGAGCTCAACTCTTTCTCATTTATCAAATACAAAAAATATGAAAAAAGTCTCCCAATTTTATATCGTTCTGATTCCGTTATCAATCTTGCTCTTTCATCGCGTATCGATATGGGTGTCAATTACGAAGGTTGGACGTTAAATGATACATGTAAGTATTTTGAAGACCTTGGTTTTAGCAGTTACTATGCTTCGGAAATCTATTCTTATGTCGTGGAAGCTCCCGGAAATTACTTAAGTTATTTTATTGGATATCTGGAAATAGAGCAGCTTAAACAGGATTATAAAAAGCTTAAGCAGGATAATTATAGTGAGAAGGAATTTCATAAGGCCTTGCTTGATATCGGACCCGGAGATTTTGAAACTATACGAAAATATCTCATAAATTAAGGTTTGTACGCGAAACTCTTCTTAAATTTTGTATGCATAGTCAGTTTGCCTGATTTAGTTTTTATAAATGCGTGCGCTTGGATAAAAAGTTTTATTTCTATGACTGTTTGTCC
>CADBCZ010000071.1 GCA_902793335.1 uncultured Lachnospiraceae bacterium | reverse complement strand
AATTACCACACTTCTAAACTATCTTCTGCATCAATCCAAGCTTGCATTTCTCCATCCAACACTAAGCGTGCATACTCCATAGGTTCATCAATCGCAAGAGCATTCAATGCGCACTGTGAATTTGGTGTGATCTTCAATCCGTCCTCTGCCTTACTACAATCTATGCGAAGAAGCATATTATCAAAAGTGGTTATATCTATACTATTGCAGTACTGGTTATATGTAGCATATATAAGGTTCATAGCTTTTCGTCCTTTCGTTTTTATTACAGATAAGCCGGTTGTATTGATAAATTGTTGTGTGTCCTAGAATTATCCTTTAGAACGTGAACCACATGTGTAATTAATATCATAGATTTTTATAGTTTAATCACGACATTGTATGATGTGGTGAGATTATTTTGTTTTGAACAAATGTTTATTATAGATTAAAGGCTGTGATTATGATATTATAATTGCAGGGAAAAGAGGTAAAAATTGAATCAAGAGACATATTTGATGTTATCTATACAAGAACAGCATGGTGACAATTAAGATTCCGTAGTCTAAGATGAACAGAGAGGTTAAACGCATGAAGATTAATATGCCGGAAAATGCCAACAGAATAATACGTACTTTGCAGGAAGCAGGCTATGAAGCTTATATAGTCGGTGGATGTGTCAGAGATGCGGTGCTTAATAAGGAACCGGATGACTGGGATATCACAACCTCGGCAAAACCCATGGAAGTCAAAAAACTCTTTGACAGGACGATAGATACCGGGTTGCAGCATGGAACCGTTACGGTAATGTTTGGCAAAGAGGGCTATGAGGTTACAACTTACAGAGTGGATGGCAAGTACGAAGACCACAGACGTCCGAATTCTGTAACATTTACAAGTAACCTTGTTGAAGATATGAAAAGACGCGACTTCACTATAAATGCAATGGCTTATAACGACGCAGAGGGTATTGTGGATCATTTTCACGGGGTTGAAGATCTTGAGTCACATGTTATCAGGTGTGTAGGAAATCCTTCAGAGAGATTTGACGAGGATGCGCTTAGGATTCTGAGGGCTTTGAGATTTTCCGCTCAGCTTGATTTTGAGATTGATGAGAACACTAAGGAAGCCATCAGAAATCAGGCAGAGTTTCTTAAGGATATAAGCGCTGAGAGAATAAATGTTGAACTTACAAAGCTTCTTATGTCTGATCATCCTGAAAGGCTTATCACTGCGTATGAGCTTGGAGTGACAAGGATTATTCTTCCTGAATTTGATGCAATGATGGAGACACCACAGGTTAACAGGCATCATGCGTATAATGTGGGTGAACATACAGTTAAAGTTATTAAGGCGGTGCCTAAGGATAAGGCGCTTCGGTGGGCTGCACTTTTACACGACGTGGCTAAGCCTGTTACACAGACCAATGACGGCGAGTGGGATCATTTCTACGGACATAATGAAAAGGGAGTAGATATGGCCGCTGGCGTTCTTAGAAGACTCAAGTTTGACAATGCGACGATAGACAGGGTGAAAAGGCTTGTATACTGGCATGACTATGGTATGGGACAGGTACCTAAGATAAAGGCATTTAGAAAAGCTCTTAACAAGATGGGCAAGGATCTTTTCGAGGATTACACCTATATCAAATATGCGGATATTATGGCTCAGAGTAATTATCACAGAGAGGATAAGCTGAATAACCTTGAAGTACTCAAGGAATATTACAAAGAGATTGTTGATAAAGAACAGTGCGTCACGATCAAAGAACTTGCAATAACCGGAAGGGATCTTATAGATTTGGGAATGAAACCCGGCCCTATGCTTGGAGCAACTCTTAACATGCTGCTTGATAAGGTACTTGAGGAACCGGAATTAAATGATAAGGAAAAATTGATTGGCATTGTGAAAGACAACATGAAGAATTAAAACGTGTGATATGAATTAAGTAATTGCCAAACAATTTGAACTGTAAATATGCACAAAAGTAATCAGCAATAATTATTTTCATTTTAATAGTGATAAATTAATCTCCTCCTTCATAAGATGTTTAAAGGCTGAAAGGAGGGGATTTTTTAATGTCGGAAAAGCTTTCTGAAGTATTTGAACAGTATGACATTGACATTATTGGCACAAGGAAGGGTCGGGGTTCAACGATTATTGATACTCCGGCGGGAATGAGGATTTTAGAACCGTTTCGTGGTAGTATGATAAGACTTGAACAGGAATATGTATTAAAACAATTATTTAAGGAGAGCGGCTGTATAAATCTGGACTTCATAATAACCAATAGGGACGGACAGTTGTTTACCTGTGATAAATACAGGCAGCCATATGTGATGAAGAAACATTTTGAGGGTACTGAGTGTGATATGAGAAATCCTAAGGATATATGTTCTGTCGTGAGAGCACTTGCTAAGTTTCATCTTAAGGGGAAATGGGTGGCTTCTGAGTTTGAGCCTAAATGGAGAGCTTTTACCATAGACAAGGAAGAACGACGTGTAGAGGAAATACGCAAGGTGATTGAAGACGGTGAGGAAATGGAACGGATTGCGTATCTCTATGAAATAAGCAGGAGCGCACTGCAAAAGGCTATCGACAGAGATGAAAGGGAAATGCAGGAAAAGCAGTCAAAGTGTGGTTGCGAAATCAGCGACTTGCAGGTGACAGATGTTTGTAGACGGTTTGAAAGGCATAATGCACAGATAAGAAAAATTGGTAGATTTATAAGCAAAGTTAAGAGAAGAAATACGTTTGAAAAGTTGTTTTTAAAGGTGTATGGTGCTTTCTATGAGCAGGGACTTGAATGTGTTAGGATGTTAAATGAATCTGCATCATTTATTGAAGATGTTTTGCAAAAACATTATGGTGTGTGTCATGGCAGTTTCAATCAGCACAATGTAATAATCGGTGAGAATGACATTGCAATTATTCATTTTGAACGTTTTTCAAGGGGAAATCAGTTAAATGATCTGTATCAGTTTTCGAGAAAGGTTATGGAAAAAAACAATTACAACTATGATCTGTTGTGTGACATTTTAAGTGCGTATGATAAAGTGGTTGGTCTTGGCAAGGAAGATTATGAGTACTTGTATATTTTGTTTACATACCCTGAGAAGTTCTGGAAGATAGCTAACAGTTATTATAACAGCAGTAAGGTGTTTTTATCGCCGAAGTATATCGAGAAACTGGAAACGGTGATATACCAGGAAAACGAGAAAAAGGAAATGCTTGACAGGATGAAAGGAATTGTATTTGGAAGTGTTTGATGGTATAGTGTAGGTAGTGCCGGGTCGGCAAAATGAAAGATACAAAATATGCTTGAAAGTATATGAGATGAGGGATTGAATTTGATATCGAAAAACCTTATAAACAACAGATTATTCAAAATTATAAGCGTACTGGTAGTTGCCTGTATGCTTATGGTTTTGTTGCCTGCCTGCGGGGAAAAGCCGGTAAAAGTGCCGGAGTATGATGATACGGTGGCCCCTGTGGACAAGGTAGAATATTTTGCAATAGTCAGTAACATAGATGAGGTCAACGGCAAGATCAAACTGCGCTCTGTCGGGTATACATCCGAGCGTATGCTAAAGTTTACAGGCGGCGCTGACGTTAAGGATAAATTCGGCGAGATTATTCCGATGTCAAGCGTTGCCCTTGGAAGTGTTGTGGATGTGGTGTATGATGCCAACAGGGATAAACTGTTGTCCTTGCATTTAAGCTCTTCTGAATTTCTGGAGAAAAAAGAAGGCGTTGCCGCTGAAGAAATAGACTATCTTGGAAAAACGGTTAAGATTGACGGAAAGCAATACCGCATGAGCAACAATGTGTGCGCATTTTCCGATAATAAAGAGATAGAATTAAATGAGATATGCTCCGAAGACCAGCTGACAGTGTGGATATATAACAATGTTGTGTGCTCATTTAATGTTGAACTTGGACATGGATATGTCAAGCTTGCAGACTATGCTTCGTATCTTGGAGGCATGGTTGAGATTGGATATGACGTTATTGTTCCGGTGACTGAGGACATGCTCCTTACAGTGCGTGAAGGTACATATACATTGAGAATTTCAAAAGGTGGAGATTCCGGTACCAAAGAGGTGACGGTTGAGAAGAATAAAGAACAGGTCGTTTCTCTTGCTGATATAGCAATCGAACCTAAACAAACAGGCTCCGTACTGTTCCACGTTACACCATCCGATGCAGCAGTTTATATTGATAAGGTAAGAGTTAACACTGAAGGAGCAGTGGACCTTATATACGGAAAACACAGAATAGATATAGTTAAAGAAGGGTATGACAACCTAAGCGGTACGTTGACGGTTAAAGAACCGTATAAGGTCAGAGAATACAAAATGACTGAGGAATCAACTACGGAGACTACTGCCAGATCGCAGACGAAATCAGGTAAGACTTCGAAAAGTACGACAAACACAACTACAGAAAAGACTACTGAGGCTACGACGACGGAGAATGACGGAACTAAAGATGTATCCGGAGCGTCGGGGGAAAAGACAGATAATAAGGTGACGATTTCGGCACCTGTGGGAGCAAGTGTATATTTTGACGGGGAATATCTTGGTATTGCTCCGATATCATTTAAGAAGGTGACGGGAAGTCATGTAATAACACTTAGTCAGACGGGATATCTTTCTAAGAGTTATACAGTGACATTTACTGATGATGGTAAGGATGAATCGCTTACATATGATAATCTGGTATCGATAACCAGTCTGATAGAGTGATTTAAGGTAATTTCATCAACATTAGTAGTGGAAAAGTATGTCTAAATATGATAGAATGAATACACTATTTGTGATTGATAGGCAATACGAGAGAAGTGTATTTCAATCGAGTAGTTTAATTTGTAAAAGGAGGGAAATAAACATGGATTATAAGGAGATTTATGAAGAATGGTTGAGCAACCCATACTTTGATGATGATACAAAGAAGGAACTTAACGCAATTAAAGATGATGATCAGGAGATAAAGGAACGTTTTTCTGTTGATCTTGAGTTTGGTACAGCCGGACTTAGAGGAATTATAGGTGCCGGTGTTAACCGTATGAATATCTACGTTGTTCGTCGTGCAACACAGGGTCTTGCCAACTATATTAAGAAAATGGGCGGAGAGAGCAAGGGAGTAGCTATTGCCTACGACTCAAGAAGAATGTCTCCGGAATTTTCAGAGGAAGCTGCTCTTTGTCTTGCAGCTAACGGTATCAAGGCGTATCGCTTTGAGTCGTTAAGACCTACACCGGAGCTTTCATATGCAGTTCGCCATTTGGGATGTATTGCAGGTATCAATGTTACTGCAAGCCATAACCCGCCTGAGTATAATGGATATAAAGTTTATTGGGAGGACGGTGCACAGATCACACCTCCACACGATTCAGGAATCATGGCTGAAGTTAAGGCTATCACTGATTTATCCACATGTAAGACTATGGATAAGGCAGAAGCTGAGAAAGCCGGATTATATGTAACTATCGGTAAAGAAGTTGATGATGACTATATTGCAGAGCTTAAGAAGCTTGTTCTTCATCCTGAGTGTATAGAGAAGTATGGCAAGGATATCAAGGTTGTTTATACACCACTTCATGGTACAGGTAATATTCCTGCAAGAAGAATTCTTAAAGAGATTGGATTTGAGAATGTTTATGTTGTACCTGAGCAGGAGCTTCCTGACGGAGAGTTCCCTACAGTAAGCTATCCTAATCCTGAGGCTGAGGAAGCATTTGATCTTGCATTAAAGCTTGCTAAGGAAAAGGATGCAGATCTTGTTCTTGCAACAGATCCTGATGCTGACAGACTTGGTGTTTATGTAAAGGATACTAAGAGTGGAGAATATATAACTCTTACAGGTAATATGTCAGGTTGTCTGCTTGCAGAATATGAGATAAGCCAGAAGAAGGAGTTGGAAGGTGGACTTCCGGCAGACGGTGCACTTATCAAGACTATCGTTACTTCTAACCTTGCAGATGAGATTGCTAAGGGATATGATATAAGACTTATTGAGGTTCTTACAGGATTTAAATATATCGGACAGCAGATACTTGGCTTTGAGACAACAGGTAAGGGCTCATATTTGTTTGGTTTTGAGGAGAGTTATGGATGTCTTATCGGAACACATGCAAGGGATAAGGATGCGATTGTTGCTACAATGGCGCTTTGTGAAGCTGCAGCTTACTATAAGAGTCAGGGAAAGACCCTTTGGGATGCGATGATAGATATGTATGAGAAGTACGGTTACTTCATAGATGCGGTTCAGTCTGTTGGATTCAAGGGCTTAGAGGGAATTGCTAAGATTCAGTCAATTATGGATGCTTTAAGAAGTGAAGTACCTGCTAAGATTGGCAAGTATGATGTTGTATCGGCAAGAGATTACAAGGCTGATACGATTAAGGATGTCAAGACAGGTGAGGTTAAGCCTACAGGTCTTCCGAGCTCTAACGTATTATATTATGACATGACAGACGGCGCATGGCTTTGTGTAAGACCTTCGGGAACAGAACCTAAGGTTAAGTTCTACTACGGAGTTAAGGGTGATTCTCTTGAGAATGCCAGGGCACTTTCGGATGAGCTTGGCAAGGAAGTTCTTGCAATGATAGACAAGATGGTTTGAGGCATATTCTAAGTTTGTTAAGCCAAAATCAATAGTTTATAATATACCCCCTGGGTTGATCGGTGAACAGCCGATATCTGCTTAGGGGGTATTTGTGGAATTGGGGTTTGGTTCAAGAGTCGTAACAATGGAAACTTGATAGAATACGGTGAAGAAATATTATCATGGAGGGAAGGGTTAAACATGAATAAAATGCTAGATTATTTAAAAGAAAACCAGAGAAGAATAATTATGTCTTTTGTAGGGGTAATTATAGTTGGTATGAGTGTGGGGTTTGTTAAAACAGGTGCTTTGGGTGTTGATCCTTTTACTTCATTAGTGACCGGACTTGATGAATTGCTGCCTCTGGAGTATGGAATAGTGTATATCATAGTTAATGCTGTTATGTTGATATTCAGTTTGCTTACGGACAAGCATAATATCGGTATTGCAACATTTATCAATCTTTTCTTTCTGGGGTATATTACACAGTTCACGTTGGGAATACTTTCTCAGTTCATTCACGATCCGTCAATTGTTGTGAGAATTATATGTCTGCTTATAGGAATATTCATCTTATGTCTTGGATGCTCCATGTATATTACTGCAGACCTTGGTGTATCGACCTATGATGCCATTTCAATAGTTATGGCTAATAAATGGAAGCTGGGAAAATTCAAATATATGAGAATATGTACAGATGTGGCGTGCGTTATATGTGGATGTGTCTTATTTGTTATCGCGGGTAATCCTATAAGAAGTATTCCTACGATGGCAGGTGTTGGCACTATAATCACAGCATTTTTCATGGGACCACTTATTGAATTTTTTAATGATAATGTATCTTCTAAAATGCTGGGAAAGAAGTAGGTGATTACGAAACTGATTTTCGTTATTTGCTTTTGTTCATATTATACAGTTCCAACGCAGGTACGCAGCACAAGGCATGCCCTGTCTCTAACCTCATGCTTCGCATTCGCTAAGAGAGAGGGGATCTCGCTGCTTGTCGCACGAAGCGGCTCCATAACTGAGGCCTTGGCGAACTTAGTGAGCCTAGTCCGAAGTATACAACGGAAAGCACCATGCTTATGGAATCTGTATAATATGTACAAAGCAATATACATGATAATGAGTTTCGTAATTATATGAAAATAACAAGGAAATAATAAGACGAGATAAGAAGGATGGATTGTTATTATGAAGTATTTGATACTTGATGTTGACGGAACACTTACCAACAGCAAGAAGGAACTTACGGACAAGACTTATAATGCCTTGATGGATATACAGGAGAAGGGACACAAGATAGTTATTGCATCAGGTCGTCCCACACCGGGAATACGCTGGATAGTTGATAAGTTAAAGCTTAGAGAGTATGGAGGATATGTGTTATGCTTTAATGGAGCTAAGGTGATAGATCTCAAGAATGATGAGATTATATATCAGAATATATTCCCAAGAGAGTGTATTGCACCTTTATATGAATATGCGTTGTCACATGATATGGGTATGATTACTTATGAAGGCGATACTGTCATTCATGGAACAAGAGCTGATGATTATATGAGGTTTGAGGCTAATCTTAATTTCATGGAGTTAAGACCTGTCGATAACTTTGTTGATTATATTACTTTTGATGTGAATAAATGTCTCTTCACAGCGCCACCTGATAAGGCGTCTGCCCTAGAGGAAGAGCTTGCGAAAATGTATGAAGGGAAGCTTAGCATTTATCGTTCAGAGGAATTCTTTATAGAGGCTATGCCACTCGGTGTTGACAAGGCTGCATCACTTGACAGGTTGTTTAATGCAATTGGCGTGAGTGTAGATGATACCATAGCCTGCGGTGATGGCTTCAACGATATGTCAATGATTGAATATGCACATGTCGGTGTGTGTATGAAGAACGGTCAGCAGGCGGTTAAGGATGTAGCAGATTATGTTACGGAAAAGACCAATGATGAGGACGGTCTTCTTGAGGTAATTGAAAAGTTTGTAATGTAGGCCGGGTGTGAGCAGTATGAGTGTGATAAGAAGACATTACTTTGTGAGCGGAAGTGTGCAGGGTGTGGGATTTCGGTATCGAGCCTATCATATAGCACAGCATTTAAGGCTTACAGGATATGTGAAAAATCTATATGACGGTAGAGTGGAACTAGAGGTTCAGGGAGAATCAGAACTTGTCAGAGATTTTCTTGAACAGGTGGGAGAAGGAAGGTTCATCTATATTGATGGCATCGAGTGTAAGGATATGGATGTTGTTGAGGATGAGAGGAGCTTCAGGACAGAGTAAAAAATATTAGGAGGATATAAGAATGTACGAAGAAGTAACAAAGACAATATTAAATGTGGGAGTGGATGATCACGAGATCACTTTGTTTGAGAATCAGTATGATCTCCCTGATGGAATGGCATATAATTCATATCTTATAGTTGATGACAAGGTATGTCTTATGGACACAGTTGATGCAGATGTGACAGATGAATGGGTGAGTAATATAGATAAAGCACTTGCTGATGCCGGAAAGGACAAGATAGATTATCTTGTTGTTCAGCATATGGAGCCGGATCATTCCGGTTCGATTTTGACCTTGGTTAAAAAGTTTTCAGACATAAAGATATATACAAGTGTCGGCGCAGTCAATATGATGAAGCAGTTCTTTGATGAGGATATCACAGACAGAGTGACTACAGTTAAAGAGGGTGACACTTTAGAACTCGGAAGCCATAAGCTTTCATTTATCGCAGCACCTATGGTTCACTGGCCTGAGGTTATGATGACATATGAGAGCAGTGAGAAAGTACTCTTTGCCGCTGATGGCTTTGGTAAGTTCGGATATAAGGGTGCTGAGGCTGATGACTGGGCATGCGAGGCTAGAAGATACTACTTCAATATCGTAGGTAAGTATGGTGCACAGGTGCAGGCAGTTCTTAAGAAGGCAGAAGCTCTTGATATAGAACATATCTGTTCATTACATGGTCCTGTACTTCCCGAAAATGAACCACTTGAGTTCTATATCAACAAGTATAAGACCTGGTCAGCTTATGAGCCGGAGGATGAAGGCGTTGCAATTGTGTATGCGTCAATACATGACAGAGGAACGAAACAGGCAGCAGAGAAGCTTGCTGAAATCCTTGAGGAAAAGGGCGTTAAGATCGGTGTTACAGATCTTGCAAACGACGATCTTCATGAGGGTGTTGAGGATGCGTTCCGTTACGATAAGATGATACTCTGTGCATCATCATACGATGCAGACCTGTTCCCTCCAATGACACAGTTCTTAAACATCCTTAAGATAAAGGCATATCAGAAGAGAAAGGTTGCACTTGTGGAGAACGGAAGCTGGGCACCGTCGGCTGCAAGAGTTATGAAGTCTTATGTTGAAGGATTTAAGGATGTGACACTTGTTGAGCCTGTTGTTACAATTCGTTCAACTCTTAAGGAAGCAGATGTGCCGAAGCTTGAGGAGCTTGTGGGAGCTATTTTATGATAATCCGGAAAATGCGGCAGAAATGCCGCTTTTCTATTGAGGTGATGAATGCAGATGATAACAATTGGAATTTGTGATGATGAATTAATATATAGAGAACATTTGAAAGAAATTATTGAAGTGTATTTGGCAGAGCGTGGAATGAACGCGGAGGTTATGGAATTTCAGGATGGTAGTGAATTGATGAGTTGTGATACCATTTTAGATATTCTTTTTTTAGATATTGAAATGAAAACTATGTCAGGCATAAAAGTAAAAGAAGAATATGCAAAGAATCAAGTCGATTCAATTATAATTTTTACTTCCAGTCATTCAGAGTATACGAGAGAAATGATAGGTCGTAATGTTTATCATTTTCTAGAAAAACCAATTGAGAAGGAACATATATATCAGGTGATGGATGATGTATGTCCAGAATTGAAAAAGGATAAAATTATAGAGTTGGAAGATGCGGGGGAAATGTATTTAATAGATTATAGTAAGATCAAATATATAATTGCACAAGATAAATATACGAGAGTTTTTATGGAAGAGGAAGAATACCTTTTGCGTAAAAATATGAAATATTGGAAGGATATTCTTCCTGAAAATCAGTTTTGTGAGATAAATCGTTCGGTTATTGTATCTTTTTCACATTTTGTCAAATCAGGTGATAGTGTTAAATTAGACAATGGCAAACTGGTGAAGTTTAGTAGAAAAAGAAAAGAAGAAATTATGAATAGCTATAGGAGATATTTGAGGGAATTATGATTGAAACGGCTATGTGGATTGCATGGGATTTTACAGAATTATTTATATATTTATATATAATGGTAGCGTTATTTCGGTGTGAAATAAGGAGGAAAAAAGTAGTACCATTATTGATTCTGTTATTACATGTTGTGATGTGGAGTTTGCCGGTATGGCAGAGAGATAATATGAGTAGATTGACCTGTTTTACGATATGTATTATCTTATCTTCGTTTATTGCAATCAATGAAAAAATATTGAAAACCGGAGTCCTTTTTTTTGCAGCTTTTGCGCTAGGAGGAAGTATCGGTCTAACTGTTAATTGGATTATTAATACATTATATTTTATTCAATTTCAAAAAACAGTGCAAATAACAGATGAAATCAGTTGGAATAAATTTGTGATGGATGGGATTGTATTCTTGATACTTTTACTGATTAATGCTGTTGTAAAAAGGATTCGAATAATTAAAAAAATGAAAATGCCAATAAGAGCTATAATATTACTGGGCATAATGATGATAGGATATTGTTTTATTATATTTTATCTGGTAGATAGTATTCAGTATGTGAAAGATGTAAAAATTAATGTGGTGGCATTCTGTACGATTTTGATATCTATGGTAGTTATGACCATATACAGCATACATTATATGAATACATATTATTCAAACTTGATATATAGGCAAGAGAATGAACAACAAAAGCGGTTATTATTGATGGAAAGGCAAAGTCTTCATAGTATTGAGGAAAATTATGAAAGGATACGAGGTATACGACATGATATGAATCATACGTTGGGTTCTCTTGTTATATTGTTGGAAAAAAACCAATATGATGAAGCCAGAGATTACTTAAACAAATGGCGGAAAGAAATAAATTTGTCAAAATATGAGAAGATTACGGATGTGGATGTGTTAGATGCTACTCTTTATTATGAAAAAGAATTAGCTCTTAAAAAGGAGATACAACTTGATATCAGGTCTGATGTAGAGAAGTGGGAAGATGTTGAACCATATAAAATATGTACAATTATTCAGAATGGATTGTCAAATGCTATTGAAGCTGCATCAGAGGTGGATAGAAAGGAAGAAAAACAAGTATCTATTAAAATGGTAAGAAATCAGAATGCGTTGAGAATAACTATTCAGAACCCTTCGAGTAGAAAGGCAAAGGAGATTCGAGTAGGAAATAGCACTAAGTTAGAAAAGGGACATGGATATGGAATTCGAAATATCCTTGGAGTAGTGGAAGAATATCATGGAGAAATGGAGTACCTTCAAAAAGGTGATGATGTTCAATTAGAGATAGTTCTTTTTATTGACGGATAAAAAGAAAGAATAAATTAAGGGATGTCAAATGTGTTTGGCATCCTTTGTTGTATTTCACGACATAAAATTGCATTTCACGACATAAAAATTGATAAAAATAGTCATAAGATATACCATGAACTTTATTGGTGATAATACTTGAAAGGAGGATTGAGATGTACATAATTTCAATTGGTTCTTGGTTTTGGTCTGCGATAAGACGCAAATAGGGTGATATATTTTTAAAGATCATATGGTATATAGAAGATTATAAGGAGCAACTGTTTTTATTGGATTGTTATGCGATACACATATGTACAACAACATGATGCAACAGATTGTGCGGCAGCCTGTCTTGCAATGGTCTGTCTGCACTATAAGAAAGAGACTACGATTACAAGATTAAGAGATATGATGGGAACAGACTTGAAAGGTACTAACCTTTTAGGGCTTAGTAAATGTGCTAATACATTGGGCTTCATCACACAGGCGATTAGAGTAGATAGAGAGGGATTTTTAAGTAAATACACGCTTCCGGCAATAGCAAATGTTATTACTAAGGAAGGTATGACTCACTTTGTTGTAATCTTCAAGATTACAAAGAAATATGTGGTGATTGGGGATCCGGCAAAAGACCTGATGCGGGTAGAGATTGATGAATTCTATAAGACTTTTACCGGCGCTATGCTGATATTAAAACCTAATAATAGTTTTGAGACAGGTAAGCTTAAAGGTGAAAAGATATTCAATAGGTACATGGCATTGTTGAAGCCACAGGCTAAGTTGTTTGTATATGGAATCATAACATCATTGATGATAACGATTCTTGGTATCATATCTTCGCTGTTCAATAATATTCTGTTTGATGAGATTTTGCCGTATAAGCAGGAAAATGTACTTAAACTTGTCATAATAGTTTTCTTGGGGTTTAACATTTCACAAGTTGTAGTCAGCTTTGTCAGACAGTGGATGATGATGCATCTGTCAATAAAGATAGATATTCCGCTTATGCTTGGATATTTCAGACATATATACAAACTTCCTATGAAGTTCTTCTCTACAAGAAAGACAGGAGATATAACAACAAGATTTTCGGATGCATTTACCATTAAGGATGTGTTTACTAATATAGCACTTACATTGGTGCTAGATATCGGAATGGCGCTGATTACGGGTTTGATTCTGTTTCGTATGAACAGTGGATTGTTTGCAATCATTCTGTTTATGACAATTGTGAGCATTATTCTTGTGTTCATATTCAAACAGCCATACAAGAAGATAAATGAGGAACAGATGCAGCAGTCAGCAGTGCTTAATTCACAGATCATAGAAGGACTTCGCGCAGTAGAAACTATCAAGGGAAATGCCAATGAAGATGTAGAGCTTGATAACATAGAGAAAGAGTATATCAAATCGTTAAGGATAAGCTACAAAGAAGGAATGTTATCCAATGTTCAGGGAGTGATATCCCAGTTGATATCAACAGCAGGTAATCTGATATTGATGTATTTTGGTATTATGCAGGTA
>CADBCZ010000070.1 GCA_902793335.1 uncultured Lachnospiraceae bacterium | reverse complement strand
AAAACTGCCTTTCCAGCACAGGATTCGTGCATCAGCACGAATTCTTCCTTATTTAGTTTAAGATTGAGGAACTCGGTCACGAGTTTCGCAATCACCTATCTCATACTGTAATCATATTTTACTTATGCTTTCATATCTACTCATATTTCACTGCATTACATTTTTGCCCAAAACCATCTCACTCCTCATTTCTCAACACCTTATTAAGCATATCTGCAAGAGGCTCCATCGCATTCATTTCTTCTTCAATAGTATTATTCTGTGCCCCTGCTTCTATAAGTGTGGCGCGTGGCATGACATGAAGATTATATCTAAGACTTCTCACATATATCTTTCTGACAAAATCTCCATATTTTTCTTTACCCGCCAGATAGAGTTGGAAACTAAAAGCAAGATTACTGAGTTTATTAGGATTTTCAAGATAATCTATGTCACCGTTTATATTCGATCTGCTGACACCATTTAGAAACATAATCTTTGCCGTTGGTTTACCGTTAACATTCGTCACTAAATGCGTTTCCTCATCCACACCGTCCCTATGTAAATCTATAACCACCTCAATCGAAGGATTATCAGCTATAATCTTGCTTATTCCGTTAAATGAATTCTCATATGCCTTGCTTCTGTCAAGCTTTCCATCAATAACATCATATACCGTCTCATCATGATATGTAGGAATATTATACTGTTCATTTAACAGCTTTGTAAGATATGCGCCCACTCCGGCAATCGTATCCTCAGGTACTCCCTTTCTGCTGTCGGCAAAACTTTCCGATGTATGGGTATGATAAATAAGGACTTTATATGGCTTGTTCTCAGGCACAGCATTATCATCAAAAGAAACTTCTCCCGTATCCTTCTCAGACATAATCTCATTATTACCATCTGCCCTTAAACTTTCAAGTGACATATCCGCATCCAGCAGATTAGCAATATTTAATTCATCATCGTTCATACTCGTATTATTGTCCACGGTAAAAATTTTGCTTGTTAAAAAAACAGGTTTTGATAACTGCTCTCTTGTAAATGTTGTGCCTGTAGACATATTCTGAATCACAGGCTTACTTTCTTCCTCTTTATGATCTTCATTTTTATCATCCTTCTCTGTGCCCGAACTATTTTCGACATCAGCATTTACTATATTCTCAGAACCATCAGCAGTATCATTTATTACACCATCGTCCGCATTATCCTCTTCCTCATAAAACCATTTTGGCACATCATAAGTAGCAGCATAATCTTTCCGGGCACTGCCGTATTCTGTTTCATAAGTAAGTGTCGGAACAAAATAGCTTGTAAGAATATATACAAGTTCATCCGGTTTTTTTCTGATTATATCAATAACTCCTACCAATAAAAACAGAAAGCCTGTCAGATATCTTTTTCTATTAAATTTTTCTTTTTGGGAAGGTATATGTCTATGTCTCATATACCCATTGTATTCAAAGAAGTAAATATGTATGCTTATCTATTCATACCGAATTAACTACAATTCATATATTCACGACAGGCATAGTGCTTACGCACATATCAGTATACCTGCCGTATTATAAAATTGTATATTCCTCTACACCCTTCAAGCCAGCGCCGCCTCATTAATCGCCTCTGAAATTGTATAACTTATCCTTTTGACCGCCTCATCTATATCTTTCGGTGTCACAAACATATTTTCAAGGTAAGGTGTTACCATTTCACAGGCAAGCTGATACCTCTCATCCTCGTCAAATTTTTTAAGAATATTCTTAGTTCCGATCTTACCTATCGTCTCAACCATTACGTCCATCGCATCATTTACAATAGTCGGCACCGATATTACCGTTGGCACACCTATCGCAAGAACCGGAATCCCGATATTTTCAGAGTTGATAGCATTCCTATGATTACCAACACCCGATCCGGGACTAATCCCTGTATCGGCCAATTGAATAGTCTTGTTGAGTCTGTCAGATTTCCTTGCCGCCAATGCATCTATTACGATTAGCAGCTCCGGCTTTATCTCACCCACCAATGCCTTAAGTATTGTCAGCGACTCCATACCAGTCTGTGCCATAACGCCAGGAGCTATGGCGCTCACTTCAATGCTATGCGAAATAATACCCTCACTAAGAAGATGTCTGGTAACATACAGATTATCGATAACAAACGGTCCCAACGCATCAGGAGTCACTTCTCTGTTACCAAGACCTGCAACCATTATCTTCTTCTTGTTGCCAATAAATCGCTTAAGAACTTTGGCAAGCACCTCGGACATCGGTTTGTGAAAGTTGTCGTCATGCTCTCTTAAATGTTCACTTTCCAAAGTTATATATGTTCCGACCGGCTTTCCGAGATTCATTGCCCCCTCTTCATTTTCCACAACTATTCTCGTCTCTAATATATCCGAATCACCATTATTCTTCGTTGTCACATGAACTCCCTTTATAGGCTCATCACTCTCAATATCCTCTTTTATCTCAAGTGCAAGGTCTGTGCGAACTCTCATCTTTTTTCCTCCATCTCTTTTTTCTACACATATAGATAATCTTGAAACTATATAACATTTTAGTTCATCCTTAACACATTTTCTCTAAACATACAGATAATTGAAAACCTATGAAAATGTAAATTGCGTTGTGCATATTTACAGGTTCCATAAGCATGGTGCTTTGAAGCCGCCGGTACTTAATGAGCATTATAATGCGAATTTAGTACCGCTGCGTGCGACAAGCAGCGAGATCCCCTCTCTCTTAGCGAATGCAACGCATGAGGTTAGAGACAGGGCATGCCTTGTGCTGCGTGCCTGCTATGGAACTGCAAATATGCACAAAAGCAATACAATAATAGTAAGTTTCGTAATTATCTATATACATATCTGAAAGTATTGCCCAATGATAAAATTTAATACAAAAAACATTTGACAAATCCACACCCTTTATGTATTATATATGAGTATGTTTACATTAGATTGTCCGTGTCCGGTTATAATGTAACACCACAATATTATTTAAGAATGAACGGAGGTGTTTTCATTGGCTAACATTAAATCAGCAAAGAAGAGAATCAAAGTTATCGAGACTAAGACTTTAAGAAACAAGATGGTGAAATCCAAGCTTAAGACTCTTATTAAGAAGTTAGAGGCTGCTGTAGCTGCAGGCGACAAGGCTGAGGCAACAGAGCAGTTGAAGGTTTGTACTTCAGAACTTAACAAGGCTGCTGCTAAGGGAATTCTTCATAAGAATACAGCTGCCAGAAAGATTTCTCGTTTATCTGCCAGCGTTAATAAGATGGCTTAATATTCTTAGGAATCAATATTCAATATATATTAAAAGGACTGCTAACCCACAGTCCTTTTTTTATACCTGTATTTAATGACAAGTCTGTTATATCATATAAACTATCACTCAACCCAAATACATTTCATTAATAAATCAACCCGGTGTGGAAAAACCAACAATCAAAAGCTCTACTCCCACTATATCCCTGACAAGACCCGTTTTGATAGATGCCTCGGTACTTGCGCACTCATCTAACATCCTGATAAATGATTCCTTTGAATTATTTCTTATCTGCGTCTTATAGCGATTAAGTGTCCACTTCGGAACTCCTGCGACAGATGCAATCTCATCAGGACTCTTACCATCCTTAATCAAAGCCGAAATCTCCATCATCTTCCTTACATTACGTGCAAGCTGTGATAGAATGAATAACGGTTCCTGCTTCAATTCAAGCAGATTTCTGTATAAGACAAGAGCTTCCTGCTGATTCCTGTTTCCTATGGCATCAATCATAGCATAGAGTGTATCGTCCGCTTCATTTACACAAATTTCACGAACATCCTCCATAGTAATCTCATTCCTGTCACCAACATATGCAAAGAGTTTTTCAAGCTCGTTCTTGATGAGCAACATATCAAGTCCTACAGAGCCAATAAAATACTCTACCGCATTCTCATATATCTGTTTGCCTTCGTCCTTACACAGCTTGGCAATCCACTTTCTGATCTCGCCCTCAGATGGCGCTTTCATCTCTGTCTTATAACCATTCTTCTTAAACCAGTTAACCAGCTTATTTCTGCCATCTACCTCTGATTCGACAAAGATCACGTGAGTGCTATCAGGGAAATTCTCAAGACGTTTCTCAAAACCTTCCGGAGTCTTCTTAAACAATCCACTATTTTCAACAACTATAACCCTGTTCTCAGCAAAGAAAGGTAAGGTATCACCTGTATCTAACAGCTCATTTACACTTAACCTTTTCCCCTCAAAGCGTGAATAATTCATATTATCTTCAATGTCCACAAGCGCTTTGACAAGCTTATCCCTGTATTGATGCTTTAAGTAATCTTCCGATCCATATAAAAGATAAAATCTTTCAAATGTATTCTCTTTGATATCCTGCATTATCTTCTTCATTTTGTCACCTTTTAATATAATGATATAGTAGTCAAAAGTAAAACTCAATTATCTGCTTTGAATTCTGTACAGCCCAAACAGTGCAATTCACAATTCATAGAGTTTAGTAATCATCTGACAGAACTCCGAATATGCTTCAAATAGGTATCTACATTATACCGCTTACCGTCTGTGCTTATTGTAACAGCACCATCATCCTTCGTCATATATACTCTGCTTTTATTATCAGTTAATCTCTTTACAACGTCTTTCGAGGGATGTCCATATCGGTTATTCTCGCCAACCGATATAACTGAAACCTTAGCCCTTGTCTCATTCACAAAATTAACCGAAGTTGAAGTTGCCGAGCCATGGTGTGCTACCTTTAACACTTCTACACTGTGTCCCCGCCTGATCTGCTCCTTATAAAATGAATCATTTATTATCTCTTTCTCGACATCCTTGTCAATATCACCGGTAAACAGCATATCAAAATGCCCATATTGCATCCACAACACAATACTGTTCTGATTCTTATCAGCAGACGACAGATTTCCGGGATTAAGGCAGTGAAATCGCACATCACCCGTTGCTATCTCATCTCCAACACTTATATAATATATATTACAGCCCTTATCAGCTGCTGTCTTCTCAAGCTCTCTATATTCATCATCCGGCTCGTCTATGCGTGGCAACACAAAGTTTCTGATTTCAACACTATTATCATTTAACAGTTCCCTGGCACCCGAAAAATGATCCGAATCACTATGAGTGATTATCATATAATCAATCTCACCACACCCATAATATTTCAAGCCATTCTTTATTACATACTCACCGACATTCTTTTTGCTACTGCTTCCACCATCTATCAATATATTATCATTTGTCGGAGTGCGTATGTATATTCCATCTCCCTGTCCGACATCAAATATATTAATAAGCAACTCTCCTCTAAAGCCCAGGCTTATAAACAGCGCTAACATTATAACACACGAAGCGAAAACATAGTTTCTTTTTTTCTTATATAATGCCACTACAATCAGTATTACAACTGCATAATATAATAGTATCCACCATACCTTAGGTCTGCCTGTATGCATTATATGAAACGGAAGCCTGTCCACCAGTCTGCATAAGACCTCATATATACTCAATACAACACTTGCGATAAATGAACTCACCACGGCAATAAATGAACCAAAACAGCCACCAACTGCCAATATTGCAAGAAACAACAATAATATACTCATCAGTGGAACAATAAGAATGTTAAGTACAACTCCATATACCGGCACCTCATAAAAATAATACATAACTATAGGTACCGTGACTAACTGCACGCTTATACTAACTATAAGTCCATCACATATCTTCCCTATCACTCCATCTTTACATCGCTTCTCCAAATAATTATTTTTAATCACCGGATATACTACTGAAATTCCGGTAACCGCCCCAAATGACAACAAAAAACCAGCCTGGCCAATAGCATTTACATTCCATACAATCATCAGTATAAGAGCCATTGTAATCGAGGTTATACCATCGTATTTCCTTCCTAAAACATCAGCTGTAATCGCCAATATCAGCATTATTATAGCTCTAACCGTAGCCCCTGACAGCCCGGTTAATATTCCATAGGTCAAAATAAATGTTATACCTAAAACCGCCGCTACCGGATAACTGCCTGACAATTTTCTCAATAAATGATAAATCGTACCTCCAAACATCGCTATATGTAAACCCGAAATGGCAATAATATGAGCTATGCCACTTCGTTGATACAACTGCTGCAAATCCTTATCTATATCTGATTTATCACCCAAAACCATCGCTTTGGCAATAGATGCCTTATCCTCCGGCAACCATTTATCATATAAGTCACATATATATTCATTTATCTTTTTCAGATAATCAATGATTACTAATATCGTTCTTTTTTCTGAAGTTATATGAACCCCACTAAGCATCAGTATATTACCGTTGCCAAGCTCATAGTTCTTTCTGTCAAACTGACCATAGTTAGTAGCTGTCACAAACGGTTCATATCGACCATATCCTTCAAGCCTGTACCCTAATCTTATATCCTCATCAGTCTCAATAATGATATAGGTATTAAGTCTAATCTCGCCCACCGAATTCGTTTTTACCCGATATCTTCCATTATATTTCTTGTAAGCATTTGTAACAACACCTGAAAAATGTAATTCAGTGCCCTTTTGCAGATCACAGAGTTTAATTTTCTTTTCGTTATCCAGACTGCATATACACCCCAGAAAATAAAGAATCAAACCTGCATACAACAAGGTCTTCTTGTCACTAAAAAAGTCAGTCTTTGCCCTGTATATCAGCACAAATATAAGTCCACACAAACCAAAACTCAACGCTCCGGGTAGCTTTTTACTTATCACCTCTCCAAGTAATAACATTACCGCCCAATACAGCATTGGTCTTTTCAATTGAAGTTATGATTCCTCCTGCTCAATTATATCTAAATTTCTCTCAAACAATCCATCAAAAGGCATTGTTTCTCTATAAAACTGCATTTTTTCTCCATCCCTTAAAAACTGAACCTTTGTGACCGTAGGCAGTTCCGCCAGTGAATTAACAATAGAATAAACGATAATATCATTTTTTAATGATATATCCGTATTATAAAATTCATCGCTTAAATCCAGATAACATATTCCGTCTTTAACAGCTATATTCTTTATAGTGGTATCAGGATTGATGGTTGCAACATACTCTTCATTCTTTGGTCCTTTAATAAGAGAATCTACAACAATTCTCCCAAGGGACATGTTGTTAGTTATCTCTATAGACTTTCTATACGGCTTTAATGCCGTTCCCGAGGAGTTAGCAAAATACAGTACAATATTACCCATCTCCTTATTTCCTGATGCATCGCCATAGGACATTGTAAATGAGTCCTCATCAAAGGTTTCACTTACCACGCTCGTATCCGGATTCGGATTAGCTATGTCATTCATATAAATTGTCACTTTACTGACACCATCTAACTGAAGCAACGTCTTGGCAACACAACTTTTGAAGAACAACAGTGTCTCAGCAGATACATTATCATATACGACATTAAATGATACCTCTATCATTCCCCTTTCATTTTCCACCGGTTCATCAATGTAAGTAATGCTGTCCGGTATTGGAGCAAGGCAATCCGAGGTTGCCTGCATATCAGACAAATGCATTATTAACTCTCTGACATTCTTTGAAAGATCATTATCCTTATCGAGAGTATATACCGACTCTACCATATCCGTTCTATCAGAGTTAACATAATATATATATATCTGATTTTCCGATAAGTCCACTGTTTCTTTCACTTCCGTCTTGGCATTTTTACATCCGCCAAGAACGGCCATCACAAGCAACAGCATAAAACTTAATAATATTTTTGATTTTTTCATGACTATCCCTTCTACACTCTGTAAGCAATATCTACTGTCATTATTATACGTTTATTATCAAACAACATATTTGAGCGGAATTCTTACGGTAAATGTTGTACCCTCACCGGGCTTAGAATACAATTTGATAGCCCCTTTGTGCTTCAATACAGCATTTCTGGTTATCGCAAGTCCCAATCCCGTTCCGCCTGTTTCCCTGCTTCTTGCTTTATCCACACGATAGAATCTCTCAAATACCTGGGACTGACAATCCTCAGGAATACCAACACCGGTATCCTGTACTTTTACATAGAAGAATTTGTGGTCTGAATTCAAGGAAACATATACGCTTCCACCCTCATTGTTATACTTTACTGCATTTTCAATAAGGTTTGAAAATGCCAGGGTAAGTTTAACCTCATCTATCTCTCCAACAACCTCACGAAAGCTTTCAAATACTACATCAATATTGCGTTTTGCGGCAATAGGTTTGATTCGTTTTAACAAAAGCTCTAAAAGTGCATTTATATTGACCGGAGCGATATTGAGTTCAGCGGCCTTCTTGTCCATTTTAACCAAGGTCAATAAATCATTGATAATCTTACTTTCTCTGTCAATCTCCTCAACCATGTCAGACATGAATTCCCTATACATCTCTGCAGGAGCCTCTTCCTGTAAAAGAAGCGAATCTGCAAGTACCTTCATAGAAGTTATCGGGGTCTTTAATTCATGCGACACGTTAGATACAAATTCCTGTCTTGATTCTTCAAGCACCTGCATTTTGTCAAGCAATACGTTAAATCTGTCAGTAAGTTCAACATACTCTCTGTACTTACTCTGCACCTCAAGCTTTTCTATGTGTCCCTCGTTCATGTTGCGTATCTGTCCGTTCAACTTATACACACCTGACATCGCCATCTTACTTACTATATACGCACAGAGAAAAGCAAGCATAAGGAATAACAAGAGTAAAATATTCATCTGCTCACCGATATATTCATTGGTATCCTCTATATCATGCAACGAAACTGTAGCAATCATAATACCGTTAACAACCTTTTCCGAACTGACAATAGGTATAATGACTTCAGCATAATCGTCCACAAGTCGAATATTGCTGTCTTTTTCTCCTCGCATCACCTTAACCGCTTCGTCATAAATAATGTAATTATTCTGATCAATCGTATAGGTATCTTTTAAGATTTTGTAATTTGAATCAATCACAAGAATCCTGCCTTCCCATACATTGGCAAGCTGATCGATCTGAACATTCAAATTACTTCTTATGGCATCCATTGTGAATTGATTAACAAGAATCTGATTTCCTAAGATATTACATTGATTCTGCACCAGTGTAAGTTTTTGTTTGACCATTCTGTCAATATAAGAGTGCTGCAAAAGCATGCTAAAGGATATCATAAGCAGCATGCTAAGCAGCATAAAAGAACAAAATATTATAAATCTAAGGCTTCTGAAGGGATTAATAAATTTTCTATTTTTTAAAATAGTAACCAACTCCCCACTTTGTCTGAATGTATTTCGGAGCCCCCGGATTACTCTCAATCTTCTCACGCAGGCGTCTTACATGTACATCAACTGTACGCCCGTCACCCAATGCGTCACTTCCCCATATAGTCTTTAACAAATCATCTCTTGAATAGACCTTGTTAGGATGTAAAAGAAGAAGGGTAAGTATCTTAAATTCCTTGGCTGTAAGATTAATCTCAACTCCTGATATAGCAACTTGGCGGCTGTCCATATCAATAGTCATATCACCTTCAACAATGGTCTTTACCTTCTCAGACTCCGGAGCCTTCTTATGATTTCTTCTGATTATCGCTTTAATTCTAGCCTTAACTTCCAATATATTAAATGGTTTGGTAATGTAATCATCTGCCCCATATTCCAAACCAAGTATCTTGTCCATGTCGTCACCTTTAGCAGTGAGCATTATTATCGGTACATCCGAAAATTCACGTATTGCCTGACATACATCAAAACCGGACAACCCCGGAAGCATAACATCAAGAAGAATAATATCAAACTCATTATTCTTTGCAAGCTCTAATGCTTCTTCTCCATCATAAGCTGCTGTAACTTCCATCTCGTCCTGCTCCAACGAAAATTTAATTCCCTTAACGATTAATTTTTCGTCATCTACAACCAATACTCTTTTCATCTCGGATTCCCTCTATCACTCTCTATATACTGATTTGATCTTTAATCTTGTTAAATACTCCTTCTTTAATGCCCTGAATATTCATAATATCTTCAACTGATTCGAATTTCCCATGCTCTTCCCGAAATCTGATAATATCATCCGCTTTCGATTCTCCAATTCCCGGCAAAGACAACAATTCCTCTTTTGCAGCTGTGTTGATATTAATCTTTCCATCATCGACAGCAGAAGCTTTTCCATCTCCGATCAAAGAACCCTCTGTCGCCGCCTCATCTATACCGGGAACATATACTGTCTGTTCATCAACCAGTATTTTTGCCTGTTCTAGTACAGCAGACTGTCCGTCAGCGGTCACTCCTCCTGCTGCTTCAATAGCATCACAAACCCGGCTTCCCTCAGTTAGCCTGTACACCCCCGGATTCCCGACATGTCCACATACATAGACATACAGCTCTTTGATTTCCTGTTCGGTATCAGTTTTTGCATCTTCGCTTAAATCAACCGTATCTATGTTTTCTAATTCTGTACTCATCTCATCAGCAATGAGCACCGAATCACTCCTACCACATCCGGCACACATAAAAAAGAGCATTAAAAAAACACATTTTATATATTTGATTTTCATTTAAGATTCCTCCTAATATTAATCTAATTATATTAGAGGAACCAACATGTTATTAATAAAAAAGGAATACATTCATAATACCTAAAAATCCAATAAATGACAATATATTTTTTGATTTTTTAAGAATTTTTAAACTATGCTTCCCATTTAAATACAAACAATCCGACTATCGAAATAAGTATACCGATAACCTTGTTACAGGAAAATGATACCTTTTCTACACCAAACATACCAAAAAGTTCGATAATATATGCAACCAGCACCTGGGTAATAACTATGGCAAGCACCGCTTTTGCAGGTCCTATCATCGACATACTCTTTATAACAGTAAAGGTAATAAATGCGCCTATAACACCACCCAAAAGCATGTATTTTCTATCTACTTTCAAAAGAGAATTCACCGGAATTTTATCAGCTTCTTTAACAAAATAGAGAATAACACATACAGCAAGTCCTGTCAGCTGGACAAAGCAGTTGGTAAGCCAGGTTCCACTCTCTTTTGTCACCCCTGTATTAAACACCCCCTGTACACTCATCAGTGCTCCTGAAATCATAGCAATAAAAAAGCCCCACATAATAAACCTCCTGAAATAATATCAATAGTTATTATATGAAGCTAATATAGTGTTTTATTCATTTATTGAATTTTAACCAAAGTTAAAATCACTTAATCCTGTTCTCCATAATACTCTGCAGTTTGTCCAATTCCTGCTTAGCGTCAGCGCCTTGCCAGATTGCATCAAATGCAATTGCACTTTCTGTAAGATAATCTCCCAACAGCATGGTTTTCGGAACCGGTTTCGAATTCTGATACTGCGCATACAGTATAGTTTGCATCTCATCAAAATGATATTTCTGATTAATAACCGGAAGCTTTCCGTTTCCAAGATATTGTCTTGCCTGATCTTCATAACTCAAATATAGAGCAAACATGTTACCGGCAGAAATGTTATTGCCATAAGGATTAATAAATGCACCATAAGTTGTCGAGTAACAGGTTGATGACAATTCAGCAGTAAGACTTGGAACATATCCGACTTTGTAATCCGTTTCAGACTCAGTGTCAGCTTTCAGCTCATTTAATATTGGAAGAATATCCGATTTGCAAAGTCCAAGAACAAGCGTCCCTTCTTTAATTCGATTCATAACAGTGTCATGAGAAATATTGGTCTTATCCATCCATAAATATTCACTTAGAGATTGAAAATATTGCATCGCCTTGACTTCCTGCTCGCCATTTACACTAAACGATGACAAATCATCCCCATTTTCACCAAAAATGTTTGCATAGGAGGCAATAAACATGGAATTGATATATGAGTCAGCAACATCCCAACGAAATACAGCTTTAGTTGATCCAGTATCCTCATACTCATCCAAAAATGTCAGAATATCATCAATTGAAGCCGGTGCTGTTTCTAACAATTTTGAGTCATACACCAGACAGTAGGTATCAAAATAAACCGGATAACCGTATTGTTTACCCTTATAATTAAGCGCGCTCTTTGCAACCGTCGGATAGTTATCATTCCAAAATGCTTCATCAAACGCATTATTTTCCGCCACTATTCCACCTGTCACAGCAAATTCCAGTCGGTCATTTCCCATGATATATACATCCGGTCCCGACTGTTTCTGGTTAGCCTGGTTGATATCTTCAAACAACTGCGCACCATCATAATATACCAGATCAACTTTTATTCCATATTCCTTTTCAAAATCCTTTGCCTTTAATGCAAGCCAGCCTTGATCAGCCATATCAGTATACCAACACGTAGCAGAATTCTTTCCGTTTTCCTTTTTCCACTCAGACATAAGATTTTCAAAGCTTGCAGGAACATTCTCGACTTTTGTATCCTCTTTGCTGCTATCCTTCTTACCACAACCGGATAACAGGCATAGAATCATAGTGAATGCAATTATACATTCCAGCCATCTTATTTTCATAAATATCTCCAAATGTTATTATAATACTAATTACTCTCTAAAATATCCAATTATATTATTATCTGACCAAATCAGAAAAGAGGTTCCTTAAGGATAGCGGTTCCGATACCCTTTTCAGTAAAGAACTCAAGTAACAGACAGTGTTCAACACGACCATCCAAGATATGAACCCTTGAAACACCATTTTCAATGGCATCAATACAATTTGAGAGCTTAGGCAACATTCCACCTCCGACAATCCCCTTCTCGATAAATTCCTTGGCCTCTGTAACTTCCATTTCAGATATCAGAGTGCTCTTGTCATTAGGATCTACAAATACTCCCTCAATATCAGTAAGGAATACAAGTTTTTCAGCTTTAATAGCCTTGGCAACAGCACAAGCCGCATCATCTGCGTTAATATTATAACTTTCAAAATCCTCGGAAGATCCGATAGGTGCTATAACAGGAATGAAATTCTTCTCAAGAAGTGTGTCAAGAATAGTGCCGTCTACGCCGCACACCTCGCCGACATATCCGATATCTTTTCCACCCGGAAAACGCTTCTTTACAGTCATAAGTCCTGCATCTTTACCACTTATTCCCACAGCATTTACGCCAAGCTTCTGCATCATCTGAACGAGACCTTTGTTTACTTTTGAAAGCACCATTTCAGCAATTTCCATTGTTTCGCTATCTGTAACACGCAAACCGTTGATAAATTCCGGTTCCTTACCAATAAGCTCAACCCATTTACTTATCTCCTTACCACCACCATGAACGATAATCGGATTAAGTCCGATAAGCTTAAGTAAAGCAACATCTTTAATTACATTATACTTGAGATTCTCGTCAAGCATTGCGCTTCCGCCGTACTTGACAACTATCTTCTTTCCATTGAATTTCTGAATATAAGGAAGTGCTTCTATAAGAGTCTGTGCCTTGATAAGAAGCTGATCCATGTTAAGTTCACTGTTAACCATTTCTAATCCTCTCTTTCTATTACAAATTTGGGGTTATCGAGCTGTTTGTATGACGGACGCACAATTATTATTGATTATAAGTTGTGGTCGAAACTTTTATAGATATTGATATTGTGTACGGCTCCAGTGACAGTCATAATTGCTGCGGGACCCGTTCGCACTATCATT
>CADBCZ010000069.1 GCA_902793335.1 uncultured Lachnospiraceae bacterium | reverse complement strand
AGGAAAAAATCAAAAGTCCATAGTATCTGAATTGTATTTAACCATGATATTAAAAAGAAAGGAACGTGTGATAATTAACTTCCTAATTATCATACAAGGGTATAAATGTGATTTGTGTGAAGATAAATATGATTCGCAGTACAGCAATGTAATTGCATGTTCTGATGGACAGGTTGCGGAATTTATAGAATGGGTTAAGAATCAGGATTTTTATGACAACACAACCATTGTAATATGTGGTGATCATCTTACACCGGATTCATTTTACATAAATGAACAGGGAGTGGCATCCTTTGACAGAAGGACCTATACAGCTGTAATTAATCCGGCAGATGGGAAGAAGTATACGGGTGAAGGAAGGACGTATACAACACTTGATATGTATCCGACTACACTTTCTGCGATGGGCGTGTCTATTGATGGAGACAGACTTGGACTTGGTGTTGATCTGTATTCCGATACACCGACCCTGGTAGAACAATATGGATTGGATAATATCAATTATGAACTTATGAAAAATTCCGATTACTACACTGAAAAATTGTTATATAAAGTTGAAAATAAATCAAAAAAATAGTATAATCTATTTCTGTAATATTTGATTCAAAGGATGTATTGTTATGTGGAAGTATATTATTTTTGCTTTGCTGATTATATTTCTAATATACATGGTTGTATGGACCATACAGCTTAATATGTATAATAAGAGAGCCAAGAAAGTGAAAAGAATCAAGGAACTTCGTGCAAAGGGCAACGAGATTAAGAAACGTACTATTGACTGTACGAAAGATTATTGGTATAACCTTCGTGAAGTTGAGGATTGTACCAGGGATGAAGATTTTGAAAAATACTATCACTACTTTATAGGAGTAGATGAAGGGGTACATGACCTTCTGATAGAGATGTATGATTGTGGTATCGTTCGTACGGATGAGTTAGAAGAGATTGCTTACGGCAAGAACCACTATAAAGATGTTGATTTGTCATTCCTTGAGGAATTTGAGGAAGGACTTAAGGAAGAAGGAAGGATTAAACAGACTTCGGCTGAGACGATGGAACATATTGGTGCCGTTAAGAAAGAAGCCATTGATAAACAGTTGATGGCTGAAATTACAAAGAATAAGCAGATGTCTGACGTAGATAATTCTCAAAACAGTGATGATGAGGTTATTCAGGTACAGGGTGGTCTGTCAGATTTCTTTGGAAGCTCCTCAAAGATAGTTGAGGCAGCTAAGCGTCTTGATAAAAATGATCCGGGAATAACCGATATCCGGGGAACTCTATCAAATGGTGTGGAGAATGTCCTCAGAGCGGTTGATGACGAGAAGAGAGAACGGGAAGCAGCTCAGGAGCCTATTATGCCAAAGGTTGAGAAATCAGTGGAAGAGGCGAGAAAAGCCAGAGAGATGACTGCAAATGCAGAAATTCGTAACAAAATCTATGAGAAATGGGTCAGCTATGTGTTTGAATTATATGAGATGGTAAGTATCAATGCCAATGAAGATACAAAGCATCAGATTCGTAAAGAGCTTATGAATTATGGATACAATGATGTTGATGTTCTTCTTGAAGATCCGGTATGAGATAATAAAAATAACGTCCATAAGATATGATGGTATCTTGTGGGCGTTATATTTTTATTCGTATACTGGTTGCATCCTGTGAGGCTATTGTATATAGCGAGGCGGGCTGTGAATGAATTATTGTACCACTGTTATCTTCTGGTTTATTGTTTGATGCCCTTGCCGGGGTTGAGTTTATAGTATCAGGCTCATTTGATATTGAGGTATTGTTGCTGTTGCCGTATGCATGCATGGTAGTATCTACTGTTATACCGGCATATCCCATAACGCGCCTTACATAGGACATAGTTTCTTTAAACGGCGGAATGCCGTTATATTTGTCTACATTACCGGGACCGGCGTTATATGCAGCAAGAGCAAGAGAGACATCACCGTTATATTTATTAAGCATTTTGGAGAGATAATTGGCGCCACCCAAAATGTTTTCTCTGGGATCATAGGCGTTTTTTACTCCAAGTCCTCTTGCAGTTTCAGGCATTAGTTGCATTATTCCCATTGCTCCAACACCTGAGGTAGAGTTGGGATTAAAGTCAGATTCGGCCTTGGCTACAGCTTTGAGAAGATTGATGTCCACGTTATAAGTGGCAGAGGCTTCTTCAAAGTATTTATCCAATTCTTCCGGAGACACGGCTGACCGGGTTGGTTGATTATCTGTGGTGACAGGTTCGGGATTGGGGTCAGGTCTTGCATAGATTGCAGTTTCTTCCTCGAAAATATTGTCGAATTGACCGGAATCCTTATGATTGTGCTTGATTGAGTTGTAATAATTGGTCTCGTCGACGTAACCGACTCCTTCAACATATCTCATGGCGTGCCTCCTTTCGTTAATTTTAATATTATAATATACATTTTTTGCATAACTTTGTACTACTTGTACATAATTATACATTATTTGATAAAAAAAGGAAATCCCCTATTTACGTAAAAGTAGAGCTTGTGGTATTATATGCTTTAATTATTATTAATACAATAAGGAGAAAGGCATGAATTACTTACATAACATTAACCCATACAGCATATTTAAACAACATGGAAGGGATAAGTTGCATATAATTGAACGTGTAAGATTATTATTCGATAAAGACAGTTTTGTTGAATATTATCCTCAAGAAGATAACAAGGATATGGGTTACGATGGAGTAATTACAGGATTTGGAACCATTTACAGACAGAAGGTGTATTTCTACGGACAGGATTTTACCTGCATGGGGGGCACTTTCGGATATCAGCACAGTCACCAGATAATTGCGATAATCAAAGAGGCTATTGCGAATAAATGCCCTGTTATAGGAATATACGATGGTGGAGGTGCTCGTATTCAGGAAGGTGCTGCGTCTGTTGCAGGCTGTGGAGAATTGTTTGCAATTAATACGTTGGCTTCAGGCTATATACCTCAGATATCGATAATAGCCGGAACCTGTGCCGGTGGTGCTGTATATTCGCCGGGACTTACTGATTTTGTATTTACAATAGATGGTATTAGTAATATGTTTGTGACCGGGGCAAAGGTTATAAATGAGGTACAGGGGACAGATTATCTTATTGATGAGCTTGGTGGAGCACGTATTCATTCGGAAAAAAGCGGAGTTGCTCATTTTTACGCAGAAGATGAGTTTTCTTGTTATGAACAGGTACGAAAACTGATTGATATGCTTCCGCCATGTTACAGAGAAGAAAGAACCTACAGGATAGACCGTTATCGTGAAAAGGATATTTCCGATATATGTGATATTCTCCCAAGAGACAATTGGGATGAATATGATGTTATTCCTTTAATAGAGCAGATTCTTGATGATGACTCGTTTATGGAGGTTCATAAGAATTTTGCAAAGAATATAGTTACGGGATTTGGGTTGCTGGGAGGTATAACTGTAGGGATAGTTTCCAGCCAGACTTTATATGAGGGTGGCTCAATTGATATCGATGCCGCTGATAAAGCTACGAGATTTGTTGAGTATTGTGACAGCTTTAATATTCCTATAATAACATTCGTAGACTCGACGGGATTTGTAATGACTGCAGAGCAGGAGCATAATGGTTTGATTCGTCATGGGGCGAAGATGATTCATGCATATGCTAACGCTACAACGATAAGACTTACGGTAGTACTTAGAAAGGCTTATGGTGGTCCTTATATTCTATATGGATGTAAGCAATTAGGAGCGGACAGACATTATGTCTGGCCAAACGCTGAGATTGCAGTTATGAAGGCTGAGGGAGCGGTTGCGGTTATAAGTCATAATCAACTTGCAAAATTAGAGGGCAGAGAGAAAAAAGATTTCTTAGAAGAACAGCTTACAAGCTATAAGGTAAAATATATGAACAGTAAAATGGCTTTAGAAAGAAAATTTGTTGATGAGGAGATAAGTCCGGAACATACCAGAAGGGTATTGTATAGAGATTTGTTAAAGTTTGCAAAGAAGCCGTACGTTATGTCAATAAATAAGAAACACAGTAACATGCCTGTTTAGAGTTACTATTTTGGTTGGATAGATAATTTCTCTGGATAATCGGTATGCATGCAAAACCGATTATCCAAAAGACGGGGAACCCAATGGTTCCCCGTCTGCGTATATGTGGTATTTAGCAGCCACAGCCGCAACCGCCGGAATTTCCGTTACCACAGCAGCACAAAAGAAGTAAAATAATAATGATCCATGAGCAATTGTTTCCTGAGAATCCGCAGCCATCATTTCCACCGAAGAAACCGTTGCCACAGCCATTATCATTACCGCAGCAGCATAAGAGAAGTAAAATAATGATGATCCATGAGCAGTTGTTGTTACCACAACCGCAGTTTGTTGCTGATAAGTCACCCATAAGGAATTCCTCCAATATTATCTTTGCACTAATATATTATGTTGGGGTGTGCGGAAGTGTTACACTATTATAAATTTATTTTTGTAGACATTAAAAAGGGTTGAAAGAAGATAAAGCTATGAACATAAATAGGAATGAAATAAGATTGAAGAATATTATGTTAACTATAGGAATAATAATTACTATGAGTATATTATTATTTTCAAATGTAGAAGCAAAGGTATCATTTAATAAACAGAAAGTTGAAGGGATTATGTCAACTGCTGTTGGCGATAAGACAGTCATAACATGGGAGAGTATTAAAGGTGTATCGGGCTATGAGGTGTATGAGTGGGGCAGTAAGATTTATGAAATGAATGCTGACGGAAAGACGGTTGTTGTAAATGGAGATGAGAAAGAGAAAGCATTGTCTGAACCGCAGCGGATAGGTATCACGAAATCGTGTAGAATGGTACTTGATAATAGGGAGTCTGGGACAGAATATCATTACTATGTTGTTGCGTTTAAGAATAATAGCAGTGGGAGAAAAAGCTACAGTATGAAATCCAATGAGACAGTAACAACGGTACCATTTACAGGTAAATCGACTGTTAAGAACTTTCTGCGTACCGCAATAGCTCCGATAGGCAGTACGATGTATGTATGGGGCGGAGGCTGGAACAAAGCCGATACGGCAGCGGGAAAAGAGGCTAAGAGTGTCGGACTTTCCGCATCATGGAGAAGTTTTGCCAAAGATAAGAAAGCCGGATATAATTACCGTAATTATCGTTATCTTATACATAAAGGGCTTGACTGTTCAGGATATGTTGGATGGTGTGTGTATAATATACAAAATACATCAAACGGGAAAAAAGGATATGTATACAGTGCGTCTAAGCAGGCTGAGAAATTTGCAAAGCTTGGATACGGAAGTTTCACAAAAGCCGCGGATATTAGTGATTATAAGCCGGGAGATATCATGAGCTCTACATGTTCCTGCTGTGGTCATGTATGGATAGTAGTCGGGGAATGTGAAGATGGAAGTGTTGTATTGGCTCATGCATCACCCCCGGGAGTGATTCTTTCGGGAACGGTCACTCCTGAGGGGAAAAAGAACAGCGATGCCTGTAAGCTTGCCGGGAAATATATGAAAAAGTATTATCCTGTCTGGTATAAGAAATATCCCGATGTATGTAAGGGAAGTACATATCTGTCGCATTACGGACAGATGCGATGGAATGTAGATGGAGAGAATTGTCTGCTTTCCGATCCTGACGGATATGAGGAGATGAATGCCGAAGAGGTGCTCAAAGATCTTTTTGGTAAATGACGGATTTATATTGAAATTTAAGCATATAATATATAGATATAATGTTATTTGCGAGAGTTTATGGAACGGAGAAAAATCAGCTCTGATCTGTATATGGCTATTAATATTCCTGAAAATGTGAGAGTAAACACACTGGATTTAAATGTTGGTTTCAATGACTATTTTGATGAGTGGGAGCTTATCATAAGATACACCGGCTCTTTGGACAACATACGAGAAGAACTTAATATCAGTATAGAAGAGATGCTTGGGGGATATGCAGTTGTGCGTATCCCTCAATTTCTTATATCTTATTTATCAGAATATCCTGAGATTGATTACATTGAAAAACCAAAAGCCTTGATTATTAATGATATGAACGGTGTGAGCTCCTCATGTGTTTCAAGGGTAAGACTTCCGGATTATGGGCTGACCGGACGAGGAACTGTAGTTGCATGTCTGGATTCCGGTGTAGATATATATCATCCGGATTTTCAAAATGATGATAATACCACAAGAATAGAACGTTTATGGGATCAGACAACACCCGGAAACCCACCGGCTGGATTTTATACGGGAAGTGAGTATACGTCGGAAGATATAAATGCTGCCATTGCTAACAGCAATGATGGGAGAGAAATAGTTCCTGAATATGACACTACCGGCCATGGAACGGCAGTACTTGGCATAATGGCCGGAAATGGAAAAGCTTCTAACGGAATAAATGCAGGTATGGCGCCTGAGGCGGGGATAGTTGCAGTGAAGCTGGGTAATACGGATGACAGGGGATTTCCGAGAACCACTCAGCTTATGCTGGCGGTAGATTACTCTATAAGATACGCATTATCTGTCGGAAAACCGATTGCGATTAATATAAGTCTGGGCAATAATTATGGAGCTCATAATGGAGAGAGTATTATCGAGAGATACCTTGATACAGTTGCAAATCAGTACAGAACATCAATTGTTGTTGGAGTGGGGAATGAAGGAATCACTTCAAGGCATGCATCAGGAAGAATGGTTATGGGGAAAGATGAGGTTGTTGAAATATATGTAGGGGATTATTTGAGAGCGTTTAATCTTCAGATATGGAAAAACTATCAGGATGATTTCGATATTTTTGTTGAAACTCCGTCCGGTATACAGATAGGCCCTTTTTCTGATCTGGCAAATGTAGTGACATATATGTCGCCAAATAATGTTGTGGCAGCCTATTACGGAATGCCTACGCCTTATAACCCTAAACAGGAAATATATATTTCTTTTAGTTCGGATAGGGATTATGTCACATCGGGAATATGGAAAATTTATCTGAGGTCAAAAAAGATTGTTTCCGGAGAGTATGATATGTGGCTTCCGGTGGCAGGCAGTACCTCAGCTGAGGTTTCATTTACCAGACCCGATGTATATAATACAATTACGATTCCATCGTCTGCCAGATATGTGATTTCTGTTGCTGCTTATGATTATAGAAATGATATTCATGCATCTTTTTCGGGGCGTGGAAAGTCAGTCGGAAATGATGGTCTGTCATATATGGAAAAGCCTGATATATCTGCTCCCGGAGTGTCTATCAATAGCACTAGGGCGGGAGGCGGTTACGGAGATTTTACGGGAACATCCTTTGCGGCTCCGTTTGTGACGGGAGCGGCATCACTTCTAATGCAGTATGGGATTGTGGAGGGTTATGACAGATATCTTTATGGTGAAAAATTAAGGGCTGCGCTTATACGCGGAGCCAGGCCTCTTACGGCACAGCAGTTTTTTCCTTCACCGCTTATCGGTTGGGGGTCGCTGTGCGTATCTGACAGTATTTAATAAAACCTTAAGAAATATTTGGTAGATAAATGGGAGTCTGTGTGATAAACTTTAAACAGTTGTGACCGTTTGGATAGTATCTTGAATTTACTGCAAGATACGTACGAAAAGGTACAAACAGTTTTGTTCTTTGGAGGATTACAGAATGGCAGATAGAATTAAACAGTATATTGCATATGTGGATGGCCTGCTGGAAAGTGAAGATGACTGCATTGACTGGGACGAGGAGTCAAAGAAACACCTTGTTCAGATAGCTTTTTTTGCACATGAGAGATTGATTCACCTGATAGTTACAGTTGTGTTTGCAATAATGTCAATTTTGGTATTTCTATATGCGTTTGGTAATTTTACACCTGCGATAGGATTATTGATATTTGCATTACTGATTTTGCTGGTTCCATATATAAAGCATTATTTTCTTCTGGAAAACAGTGTTCAGGATATGTATGAACAATATGACAAAATGCTGGCAAAGGCAGGAAAGAAAGCGTTTGTAAGACAGGGAAAATATAAAAGATAATTAATAACAGTATGAGGATGGAAAACATAAAGATGACAACACGTATACATAATAAAACAAAAAATACTTCACACTATATCGTTACACATAAGTCTATGCTTTACGGGTTATTCACATTTATTCTGGTTATGAGCATCTTAATGATGCCTCTGATGAGTGTTAACGCCGCAAAGGATAACAAGACCAAAATTGTAAAAAAGAATAAGGATTTTAAGGTGTCTGCTGAATATGGAATGGGAGGATATGTTCTATATGATATTCCGATGCAGGCGGTTGTGACAATAGAGAGCAGTAAGGATTTCTCGGGTATACTGCAGATAATGGGAGACGTCGATTTTGGTGAGACGGTTTCTGCTTATGGAAAGAGAATTACACTTGCTGCAGGAGAGGCAAAAACCTTTAAACTTGCAGCAAAACCACCTACTTCTACCGGTGTGGTCAGACTTATTATATTAAATGACAAGGAAAAGCCTGTATACGAAGAACAGACAACGATAGAAATGAGTGGATCGGGTGATAATGCACTGCTTGGTGTGCTTTCTGATGACTATGCCGGGCTTGGTTATTTGAATGGAATAAGTTACAGTATTTCGGTTAGTAATGAATATGAAACAGTTAGTACTATGGAATTTAATAAGGACAGTTTCCCGGATAATGCTCAGCTTTTGAAAAGTTTGAATTATCTGGTGATAGACAATTTTGATACTTCTACGTTATCTGAAAAACAGTTCAATGCTTTGAAACAGTGGGTTGCCGATGGAGGTATCCTGATTCTTTCACTTGGAAGTCATTATCAGAATGTTCTTTCTGGATTTAAGGATGATTTTGTATCGGGAACTATTAAAGATCTTAACAAAAAGAACCTGAAATGGAATGATGCTGAGCAGGAGTATGCTATTGATGGAGTGGATTGTATCGATTTCGAGTTGAATGATGGAGTTGAGATGACAATGCACACAGATAGCAGGACTACATTTAGGAGGTCATATGGACTTGGAAAAGTAGTAGTGCTATCCTACAGTCTTTCTATGGAACCATTTGCAAACTGGCAGGATAGAAAAAATATTGTAACTATGCTTCTGGAAGAAACAAATGATAATGCAAGTATTTCTGTAGCAAGGGACAGAGCTAATAATCTTAACAATTACCTGTTAGGTTTGGTATCAATAGCGGAAAATGCAAAGAAACCAAGTGCGTTGCTTTATGGCTTGTTGCTGGCTGTTTATGTGGTTTTTGTTGGACCGGTATTATATCTGATATTGAAAAAGAAGAACAATCGCGAAAAAATCTGGATGGCGATACCCATAGCATCACTTGTGTTTACCGGAATCATTTATTGCACCAGCTTCTTATACAGGGTAAACAAGCCGCTTTTTAATAGTTTGACTCTGATTCAGGCATCAGAGGGAGGTGCTAAGGAGACAGTATACTCAGAGCTGGTATGCCCTTCTGCAAAGAGATATGATATTAAGATGAATAATGAATATACAGGTTTCCAAAATAGTTATAACCAGTATGATTACAGTGTGTTTGGCAATAACAATAAGAGTAAAGACTGGTTATATGATACGATGTTCCTGGAAAATGGAACGGATAATGAGCTCATATTTAATAGTGATAGTGCATTTGATAAATTTGATTTTTCTGTGAGCAGGGTACTTAAAGATGGTGTTGGTGATGTGACACTTGATATAGAATGTGACTGGAATTATATAAGAGGTTCGATAACAAACAATACTGTCTATGATCTTCTTGATGTGGTTGTTACCTATGAAGGTATGGTATATCAGGCAGGAGATATGAAAAAGGGTGAGACTGTTGAAATTGATGAGACTAAGATAATTAACTCAACAGGATATGGAACATTTGATAACGTTACCAATCCAAGCGGTTATTCTGATACTGGTAAGTTGTATCAGATTGACAGTGCAATGATTCAGTCAATAGATGTTGAAAATTATAACCATGGATATGTTTGGGGAACAGTGGAAGCATACAAACCGGAGGTTGTAGATACTCAACAGGCAAAGACTTCCGGAATGGCTATCATATTTGATTCGTATTATAAGGAAAAGAGCAGTGGAGTAACCGGCAGTTATTCATCAATTGCACCTATGATAGTAGACAGTCAGGGAGATTATGATTACGAAACAGGTTTGATATATGGAAATGAAGCGATATTAACCTATTCTTTTGAAGGATATGGAGATATTAATACGCTTAAGCCTATGACTGAAGGATATGGTGGAACCGATAATGTTAATCAGATTGCAGATTGTTATGCGATGAATACGGATTCGGGTGAATATGAACCTGTATTTGAGAATGGTGCGGAACTTTCGGGTGGTGAGCTTAATAAGTATTTAAGCCATGGAGTATTGATATTGAAATTTTCGAAACCGGATAATTCTCAAAATGGAGGATATTATGATTATGTAATACCTAGAATTGCCGCATTTTCAAAATAAGACAGGAATACATTAGTTACAGTTTTTATAAGGAGAATCAGAATGCTTGATATACAGAACTTAACGAAAAGTTATGGGCAGTTTCTTGCTGTAAATAACTTGAATCTTCATATAGACAAGGGTGAGATATTTGGTTTTGTCGGACCAAATGGTGCAGGAAAGACTACTACTATGAAGATAGTGTGTGGTTTGCTTGCTGCATCAGGTGGAAGTGTTATGGTAGATGGAGTAGATGCACTTAATAATCCCGATGAGATTAAGAGGAAAGTCGGTTATGTGCCGGATTTTTTCGGAGTTTATGATAATCTTAAGGTTATGGAATATATGGAGTTTTTCGGCTCTATGTATGGTATGAAGAAAGCTGACGTGGATAGTATTTCAGAAGGCTTGTTGGAACTTGTAAATCTTTCGGATAAGAAGGATGTTTTTGTAGATACACTTTCGAGAGGTATGAAACAGAGACTTTGTGTGGCTAGAGCGCTTATTCATAACCCTGAACTGCTTGTGCTTGATGAGCCTAATTCGGGACTTGACCCAAGGGCGCGTTTCGAGATGAAAGAAGTACTTAAGAATCTTGGCTCAATGGGTAAGACTATAATAATTAGTTCACACATACTTCCTGAACTTTCAGAGATGTGCACAAGTATAGGGATAATGGAGAGAGGACAACTTGTGACATCGGGTCATGTTGATGATGTCATGAACAGTGGAAACGGTGGAATGAAACTGCATATACGTCTGGCGGATTATGGTAGTGGAGAAGATGATGTATCTGATGGTAAAACATATGATAGAGAAGAACTTCAGCGTACGCTTTCTGAACAACCTAATGTTCGTAAGGTGCAATGCACGGAAGATGAGGTTTTAGTATCATTTGGCGGTGATGAAACGGCAGCAGCAGCTCTCTTGAAAAGCCTGATATTAAAGGGATATGCTGTCAGCGGATTTTATAAAGAAAAAGAAGATCTTGAGACTTTGTTCCTGGAACTTACAGGTAATCATGGAGGTGATAATGAATGAAAGATAGATTTCAGATTAACCCCATTTTAAAAAAGGAAATGATGGTTGGTTCAAGAAGTATGAAGATGTCTTGGGCTATAATGGCAATATGTGGAATACTGACAGCAATAGTAGTTTTTGTTCTGATTATTACTAATCTGGCGTCGAGTTATGCCGGTTATTCATATAATTCACTCATTGTGTTATTTCCGGTACTTGGTTGTACAGAGTGTGGATTGTTAAGTCTGATGATTCCGGTGATAACGTCAGCGTCGATATCCGGAGAGAGAGAAAAACAGACTCTTGATATTATGTTAACCACGCCTCTGTCACCTATGTCGATAGTAAAGGGTAAACTCATGTCAGCAATGATGATTGTAATGATGTATATGATCGCAAGTGTTCCTGTGATGGCTATCGCATTTGTCTTAGGAGGACTTTCATGGTGGAATCTGATAGGACTTTTCATCATGCTCATATATCTTGGCATATATGTGGGAAGTGTTGGTATATTCTGTTCGTCAGTGGTTAAGAAATCAATAGCAGCAACTATACTGACGATTGTTATCGGTATAGGAATACTGGTGGGAACTGCTCTTTTCTTCGGGATAGGAGTATCGATAATTGAAGCATATAATTTAGCTACGGGAAATATGATTTCGGATAGCCATTACGGACTTATGTTGATATTCCTGTTCAATCCGTATTCGCCGATTTTTGATTTCATGGTTCGTGCTATGACGAATAGCAGCATATATGAAATGATAGGAGTGGACAATTCTAACATTATATTTGAATTTATATATAGGTTCTGGATTCCAATATCTATGATAATCAATTTGATTATTTCTTATGGCTTTTTAAAACTTGCAGCAAAGCATGTAAATGTCGGTCATAAAAATAAAACTATGAAGCGTAGCTGAATATATACAAAGAGTAAGAAATAATAAGAGGCAGAAGAATATATGGACAGCAAGATATTTAATTTTGTAAAAAAAGTTAGAGGAAGACTTAAAGAACAGACAGTGATTGACGGGATTATGATTTCGGTAGTTATAGGACTGTCGCTTTCTTTGGCTGTGCTCATTTCTTCTCTGTGGATATCTATGTATTATGCCATACCGATTTCGGTCGGTATGGTTTTGTTGTCTTTTGTTGCTGGAATAGCTGTGGGTATAAGAAAAGCCCCGACGCTGGAACAGGCAGCACTTAGAGCAGATGCAAAGGGGTATAAAGAGAAATTTGTTACAGCATTGATGCTTGTCGGCAAGGATGACGCATTTAGCAGGATGCAGAAACAGGATGCAGTTAAGAATATGGAAGTCTTTCAGATCAAAAAGGAATTTCCTATAAGGCTTTCGTTAAAGAAATGTCTTGTTTTAACAGTGCTTGTGCTGACGTTTGGCATAACTGCTATGCTTGATACACCGGCCAGAAGACAGGCTGTAACCTGGCATGATGTCAAGAAGGACAGCCTGGTGGAAATAGAAAAACTAGAGAAGTTGAAGAAGGAGATTTCAAAGGTAGAAAAATTAAGTGATAAAGAAAAAAAAGAGATTAAAGAACAGTTAGACCGGGCAGCTGAGGAGATGAGGACAGCAAAGTCTTACGAGGAGTTGAAGAAAGCTGAAGACATTATAACCAAAAAGTTAGAGATGAAAGCTGCTAAGATGGAAGATATCGAATCTAAGAATGCTCTTGAAAAGGCAGCGTCTGATAATAAGGCAAGTCAGGCGAAAAAAGTTGAGAATGCGATGAAGGAAGCGGAATCAGCAATGAAAAATGCAAACTCAGAAGATGAAAAGGATAAGAGGGATGCATATGAGAAGCTTAATAAACTTGCTGAAGTATCCGGCAATGATGCTCTAAAGAAAGCAGCAGAAAATTATAAAAAATCCGACTATTCAAACAGTGATTATCTTGCAGCTAACCAGGCATTACAGGATGCAAAAAATGAAATGAATAAATCCGATATAGCCGATAATTCAAATAATTCTAATGGTCAACAGGGCAATCAAAGTCAAAACGGAAACAGCGGTCAGCAGGGCAATCAAAGTCAAAACGGAAACAGCGGTCAACAGGGCAATCAAAGTCAAAATGGAAACAGCGGTCAACAGGGCAATCAAAGTCAAAATGGAAACAACGGACAGCAAAGTAATCAAAATCAGAATGGAAACGGCAGTCAGAATGGAAATGGAGGCCGGAATGGTTCCGGTAGTGAGAGTTCAGGCAATGGAAGCGGAAATGGTAATGGCAATGGCAGTGGTCCCGGTTGGAACAGAGGAAGCAAAAATGGCAGTGAAAGAGGAGCCAAAACCAATGAGGATGTTACTATTCCCGATGGTTCAATAGGTGATGATGATAATCTTTCAGGAAAAGCTAACGGTAATGATTCCAGTACAAAACAAAAGAGTAGTCAGGCTGATACCTGGGCAGGAAATAAAGTCAGTTATGGACAGGTTTCAGGTGAGTATAAAGAAAAGGCTTATAAGAAGGTCGATGGCTCAAATTATCCCGGAAAGATGAAGGAGAAGATAAGGGATTATTTTGATGGATTAGACTAAGGTTTTTAGAGCTGTTTATATGACGGACGCACAATTATTATTGATTGCAAGTTGTGATCGAAACTTATTATACGTATTGATATCGTTTACGGCTCCAGTGACAGTCATAATTGCTACGGGAGCATTACGTAGCAGTACTAAACTCACGAATACTTTAATAAAGTATCCGTTCGCCAAGTACTGACGTACTGCAAAGCCCTCCGCAATCTATGAACTGTCAACTGTTCGCCGTTTCACAATACTCAAGGTTATCGAAAGTTTCGTATTCACTTTATTTGAAATATTCAATTAATAATTGTGCTGTGTATTTGCATAATATACAAAACAGCTCTTGCCGTAGGGCATGTGCGGCTGTCAGTAAGATGAGCTGGTGTTTGGCAAATTTTTATGACAACCGACCTGTCCAAGTAAGGACTAGCGAAACTCTTGAAAACGTAGATTTCGCATAGTCAGTTTGTCTGATTCAATTTAATAAATATGCGAAGCGAATGGTAAAAAGTTTTTTTATATGACATTTGGGAGAATACAAACAGAAACAAAACTTTTTATCCAAGCGCACGCATTTATAAAAACTAAATCAGGCAAACTGACTATGCATACAAAATTTAAGAAGAGTTTCGCGTACAAACCCAAATTTGAAAAGGAGAAGTGTTATGAACAGTAAATATACAATTGACACAAAAGATAATAAGGAATGGCTTAAGCAAATAAGTGATGAATTATTGGAATTTGGAAGAAAATTTGCATCTCCGGGTGGCGGTTCATATTATCTGGGAGATGATGGGACACCATGGATGGATAGACCTAGAGAAACATGGATAACCTGCAGGATGGCGCATGTATATAGTATTGGAAATATACAAAAAGGCAATAAAGGGTATGAACCCGAGGCTGCGATTAAAGGTCTTAGAGGAGAACTGCTCGATAAGATAAATGGTGGATGGTTTGCAGGGATTAAAAGTGATGGAAACATAATAGAGTCAAAACAATGTTATGCTCATGCATTTGTAGTATTAGCAGCAACATCGGGAATTGTTGCAGGTGTTGACGGCTCGGAAGAACTCCTGAAAGAGGCATTGAATATTTATGATAAATATTTCTGGGACGAGAATGAAGGTCTTGCCGTTGACATGTGGAGTACGGATTTTACAAAGTTATCGGATTATAGAGGATTAAATGCTAATATGCATACGGTTGAAGCATTTCTGGCTGTGTATGATTCTATAGGTGATGTGAAATACTTAGAACGGTCAGGAAGAATAATCAGCAGAGTAATTGAATGGGCCCAAAATAATAATTGGAGAATACCTGAGCATTTTAAAGAGGACTGGACGCCGGATCTTGAGTGCCAGAAGGAAATGCCGGATGATCCGTTTAAGCCATATGGAGCAACTCCGGGACATGGTATTGAATGGGCGCGCCTGATAACGCAATGGGCATATGCAACGTATGGAGATGGTTCAAATAAACCGGATCCATATATTTTAGCAGCCGAAAAGTTGTATAATCGTGCAATTGATGATGCATGGAATTATGACGGAGAAAGAGGAATCGTATATACAACTGATTGGGACGGCAAGCCTGTTGTATACGACCGAATGCATTGGACATTGGCTGAAGCAATCAATACATCTGCTGTATTGTACAGAGCGACCGGTAATGAGAGATATGCCAAGGATTATTCAGAGTTTATGAAATATCTTGATGAGATTGTACTTGATAAGATAAATGGTTCATGGTATCACCAATTAGATCGTTATAATCAGGTGTTAGATACTGTTTGGCCTGGTAAACCGGATATTTATCATGCATTTCAGGCAATGTTGATTCCATACAATACAAAGATTGGAGTATCTGTTGCAAAAGCGGTTAAAGAAAAATACATTATAGATTAAGCCCGATATTAGTTGGAAAATAATCATTGATAACTATAGCGTGACAAGAATTTAGTAAATGATCAATTATAAATATAAAAATAGGAGATAGATAAATGAATGAAAAACTGATTCAGGAGATGATAGATAAGGTTAAGGCTTGTGAGGCTGAAATCGGAAAGGGGATAATTGGACAGAAGGACATCATAAGACAGGTGATATTAGCTATACTTGCTGATGGTAATGTGCTACTTGAGGGTGTGCCGGGACTAGGTAAGACAGAGCTTGTAAAGACAATATCTAAAGTTATGTCAACCTCGTTTTCGCGTATACAGTTTACACCTGACCTTATGCCGGCAGATGTGACGGGAACTAATCTTATTATCAAGCAGAATGGCAACAATGTATTTCAGTTTGAGCCGGGACCTATATTTGCAAATATCGTACTTGGAGATGAGATTAACCGTGCTACGCCAAAGACCCAGTCAGCTCTTCTTGAGGCTATGCAGGAGAAGACTGTAACAGTAGGAAAGACAACGTATGAGCTTCCGGCACCATTTATGGTATTAGCTACACAGAATCCGATAGAGAATGAGGGTACATATCCTCTTCCTGAGGCTCAGCTGGACAGATTTTTATTCAAACTGCTGGTTGATTTTCCTACAAAAGAAGAACTTAAACAGATAATGAATATAACGGTAACTAATGAAAGGGTTGATATAACACCGGTAATGACGGGAGAGGATATCATGGCAATTCGTACAGTGATCCGCGATATGCCGATTGCTGATGCGGTAATGGATTATGCTATGTCTATTGTAGTTGCGACTCATCCGGAAAATGAAGACTCTCCGGAGGTTACGAAAAAGTATGTAGAGGTTGGTTCAAGTCCACGTGCGGCTCAGGCTATAATCAAAACAGCTAAGGCGAGAGCATTTATGGAAGGACGTTACAATGTAGCTTTTGAAGATGTCAAATTTGTTGCATATCCTGCACTTAGACACAGACTTGCATTAAACTTCGAGGCAGTATCAGATGGAGTAAATGCAGATAAAGTAATTACGGAAATACTTCAAGCGCTTGGTAACTAAGCAATATTTTTATAATATATTCGAAGAAATAATAGAAAGCTGAAAATTGTAGAACTCGCAAGGTATGCATTGAGTTCTATGAGTTGTAATATGCATGAAGACATAGTAGAAGTGAAAAATGATTGCATGAGGTTGACATAATATGAATGATGTGTTGTTTGATCATACATTTTTTGAAAAATTAAATACGGTTAAAATGTCGTTAAATATGCGTCTTAGTCAGGGAATGAGCGGAAGCAGAAAATCAACTGCTAAAGGAAGCTCTGTTGAGTTTTCCGATTTTCGAGAGTATATGCTTGGAGATGATATAAGACGTATTGATTGGAATGCTTACGGAAGGACAGACAAGTTGTATATTAAGCAGTTCATGGAAGAAAAAGAGGGTTTGTTTCGTTTCTTCATTGACACAAGTTCTTCCATGGAATTCGGTGAAAAGAAGAAATCTTTGATGGCGCTTCGTATAAGTGCAGCACTTTCATATATTATCATGAACAACCTTGACAGGGTATTTATCAATGAGCTTAGAGGTAGCAGTCTTGTAAATGGTAAAGGAATGTCAGGCGGCTCAGCATTCTCACATTTGTTGCGCGACCTTGAGAGGATTAACTTTGAAGGAGATACGCATATATCTAGGTGTATTTCATCTTATGCTGTGCCTCGTGGAGGAGTCTCTATAATAGTCAGTGACTTCCTCGATCCTGAAGGAATAGAAAAAGCTGTTAAGTATCTTGTAAGCCGTAAACAGGCAGTAATTCTGATACAAGTGCTTGCACGTGAAGAAATAGATGTGGATTATGAGGGAACAGTCAACATTTTGGATATGGAAACAAATGAGAGAGTTAAGATTACCATGTCCAATGCTGCGATAAAGGATTATCGTTCAAGACTCACAGGTATGCAGGATGAACTGTCAAGAATATCAAGAAAGTACGGAGCACACTATGTAAGCGTAGTATCTGATGAAGACTTGGTATCGGTACTTCTTTCGGGATTTTCAGGGATACTTGCGGGAGTATCTTGAATTTAAGTTTGAAAGATTACAATAGTAGAGAAAGATAAATCGGGATTTACAGAGGGATCGAAATGGATACAACGAAGAAAAAGGGATTAAACTCCAATCAAATCAAACTGATCGCGATTATCGCAATGACGATCGACCACGTGACGTGGCTTCTGTTCCCAGGTTGCCAGAAAATATGGTGGGTCATGCTTCTGCATGCAATCGGCAGACTGACGGCGCCTATTATGTGGTTCTTTATCGCAGAGGGATTCCATTACACCCGAAACGTAAAGAAGTATATCGGCAGGATGTTTGTTTTTGCAGTCATATCGCACTTCGCATACAACTTTGCTGGAGGAATCCCATTTATTCCGAACGGATTCTTCAATATGACCAGCGTTATGTGGTCGCTTGCGTGGTCCGTGGTATTGATGGTCATATTCACAACGGAACGCCTGCAACAATGGATGAAGATCGTATTGATCATTTTGATCTGCTTGATCACCTTTCCTTCGGACTGGTCAACAGTCGCGGCTATGTGTCCGGTATATTTATACTTAAACCGCGGGAATTTCAAAAAGCAATCCGTCACCCTACTGATATGGACTGTCGTCTATGCAGCCGTATACTTTGTCTTTATGGACAAAGCCTACGGAATTCTCCAGATGTGCACATTGCTGTCTCTGCCGATTCTGAAGCAGTATAACGGGGAAAGAGGAGAATGGAAAGGCATGAAGTGGTTTTTCTATATCTACTACCCGGCTCATTTGTTCATCATCGGGCTGCTACGGGTACTTATTGAAAATGGGAGTATTTTCCCGTAAAAGACTTCGTAAATTCCAATTTGTAAGGAGATTTTTATACGTTGGTCTTTACTAATAAATTAGGTATCGTTAATATGACATTTTTGAAAGTGGGTGTATGCGATGATTAGCAAAGAAGCAGAAGAGTTTTGTAAAATCATAAATCAGGGTAAGTATTATATTTCTGAATTTGAATGGAAAAGGGAGTATTCTTTTGAGGATGATTGTGTCCAAACAAATCTTATAATGACATTTTGACAAGAGATAAATTCTTTGGGAGAAAGACTTCTTAAGACTAAATTTTTTAATGTTGAAAGAATTAATTGTGATGAGATATTCAATCTTATTTTTGAACCAATTATTGAAATAGAGGATATGTCGGATAGAGGATTTGAAACAGTTAGGTATTATGTGCATGAATTAGAGGATGAATTTAATTTCTATTGCGAAAAAATAGAATACTGGTATCAAGAACCTCAATGATCATTATGGATGAGGCAAGAAAACTATTTAAATGATCTATGTATAAAATTATATCAGTGTAAAAATAGAGGAGGGAAAATGTATGGGAGATTTAAAAGCAATAGAGTATAAGCGTTTTGAAGATATAAAACATATACGAGAAGATGGTTCTGAGTATTGGAGTGCAAGGGAACTTGCACCAGCGTTGGAGTATGCAAAATGGGAAAATTTTTCAAAGGTTATTGAAAGAGCAATGATCGCTTGTGAAAACAGTGGACATAGTGTTTCAGACGATTTTCCTGAGGTCAGGAAAATCGTGGAGGCAGGTGCAACTTCTAAACCCAAAAAAGATTACGAGTTAACCAGATATGCATGTTATCTGATTGTTCAGAATGGTGATCCTCGAAAAGAAGTTATAGATTAGTTAGACACTCAATTCATAATTAGAAAGGGAGAAAAAATGTTACTAGTTATATATTTAACCGTAGTCAATATTCTGGCATTCATTTTATACGGAGTAGACAAGAGGAAGGCAGAGAAGAATAAGTTCCGCATTTCAGAAGCGACATTGATAACGATTGCGGTAATAGGTGGCTCGCTAGGTGCATTTCTTGGTATGAAAGTATTTCATCATAAGACTAAGAAGAAAAAGTTCACCATAACTGTACCTCTGTTTGCGGTCTTACTGATAATCTGCAGTATATATTTGCTATATCAGAATTATCATATCGTTGTAACTGAATATGAGTATAAAGCTGACAGTGATATGAATATAGTTCAGATATCCGATCTTCATAATCAGTTGTTTGGCTATAAACAGAAGTCGCTTTTGAATAAGATCAAAAAATGCGAACCGGATATTATAGTGGTAACCGGAGATGCCGTTGATCGTAACCATACCTGCTATCAGTTTACAAAAGACTTTTTTAAAGGAGCGGTTGATATTGCGCCCGTCTACTATGTTACGGGAAATCATGAGATGTGGTTGGATCAGGATGAATTTACAAGCTTTCTTTCTGAAATAGAAGGTTATGGTGTACATTTTATGGACGGCAAAACAGAGGCTCTTGATGATGTGATAATCGCGGGTGCTGCTAATAACTCTAATGTTACGGATTATGGCTGGGCAGATGATGAACGTTTGAAAATATTACTTTCACATGAACCTGAAAGACATGAACAATATGTCAGTACAGGTGCTGATATAGTGTTTACCGGACATATTCACGGTGGACAGATAATCATTCCCGGCAAAGGTGCACTGTTGTCACCGGATATGGTATTTTTTCCCGATATGTATGAGGGAGAGCATCAATTTGGCAATATGACACTGTATTTAAGCAGAGGTATGGGTAACAGTATCTTTCCCATAAGGATCAATGATTATCCTGAAATTGTTTTACTTAAGATTCAAAACTAACTACTAATTATTAACAGAAAAGGAAGAACAACATGACATTTTCTAATCTTTGGCCACTGGGATTTCTAATCCTTATCCCGGTTATCATCATATTATATCTTTTAAAACAGAAGGTGAATGACCAGCCTTTTTCATCTACTATGCTATGGCAGGAGATATATAAGAATCTCGAAGCTAAGACACCGTTTGAAAAGCTGAAAAATAACATATTGATGTATCTTCAGATTCTGGCTATGTTGCTTCTGATTTTTGCGTTGATGGCACCGGTTATCAGAAATGGTGGTTTTGTGCTTCACAATACAGTCATTGTAATTGATAATACCGCAAGTATGGAAACTTCATATAAGGGTGGAAAGAGTCGTCTTGAGGAAGCGGTTACAAGATCTAAAAGTTACTTAGATGGAATAAATGATTCCGGAATGATTACTGTTATTTCCTGTGGAGAGGAAGCAAAGATATTATATCAGGGACAGGATAAGTCGACGGCAAAGAAGAGAATTGCCCAGCTTAAAACAGAGAGCGTATCAGGAAATCTGGATATTGCTACGGGAATGGTCGGCTCACTGGTAACAAATCTTGATAATGTAGATGTAATATGCTATACCGATTCGGAATTTGACTATGCAGCATGGAAGAAAAACAACAGCAAGATTTCACTTTGTGTTGAAAGTATTTACAGTAAAGAGGAAAATCTGTCGGTTGATTACATTAATTACGGTATCAAGAGCGGTGAAGCTTCTGACGAATACATAGAGGCGATAAGTAAGGTTACAAATCATGGAAAGCAGTCATCATCTGTTGATGTGAGCTTATATCTTAATACGGAAATAGTCGATGTTCAGACTGTTACAGTTGCTGCGGGAGAAAGTGAAACAGTATATTTTGGTGATGTAAAAATGCCGGATGATTATTTGAATGCCGGAGATAGTAAGGATTCATCAAAAAGCTATATCCTTAAAGCAGAGATTGCCAAGAAAGACTCTTTGACTGCAGACAATATTTCAAGTGTTGCACTTACATCGGGCTCGGGTAAAAAAGTTCTGCTCATTACTGAGGGCAATGTCTTTATGGAAAAGGCTCTTGCACTTGTGGATGGGGCAGAGGTATATAAGGCAGAGGATATAAGTGTAATAAATGATACAGAAGATTTTGATCTTTATGTGTTTGACAAAGTTGCACTTCCTGAAGATATTGAACTTTCTAAGTTCCCCGAAAAAGCGGCATTTTTATTTTTAAATTACGATAAAATTCCGGTTGGATTTACCGAGGTTGTCAATACTAAAGCAGAAATAGAAGATAAACTTCTGCATTTTGAAAAAAGTGATATTACTGAATATGTAGATAACTATTTCTTTGGCGTTACTAAGGCTTATTCTTACGATGTTCCCTCCGGAATGCATCCTGTTATAACTTCAGATGATGGGGACGTGACAGGCTTTTACGGAAAACTTGAAAATACAGTTAACCGAGTGGGAGTTATAGGCTTTGATATACACAATACGGATTTGGCATTACAGACAGAGTTCCCAATTTTTATGTCACAGCTTACGGATTATCTTTTAAACGGATATGAGGTTTTCTCAAAGATTGATAATTTCCCGATTGATGAGTCGGAGGTCGTGCCGATAGATGATGTTAAATCAGATGGTATTCTCGATAAGACCAAGACGGGTGGAAGAGCAATCAGAAATATTATGCTGTTGATTGCAATAGTGATACTTATCATAGAATGGATTGTTTATCATTTACAGGTTCATTCAAATAAAAAGAAACAGTTCCTGACTGTAAGAATTATTCTGTTTGCGTTGATCATACTTGCTATGTCAGGTATATCATTTACCAAAAAACAGAGGAAGGTTGAGACAATATTCTTAGTGGATGTGTCTGACAGTATGTCCGTAAACCTTGATGAAGTGGAGAAGTATCTGAAAGATAATCTCGCAGTCATGCCTAAGAAAAATCAGGCAGGAGTTGTGCTTTTCGGAAAATCCACTGCAGTGGAAAAGTTCATTTCAGACAGTAAAGATTTCTATGGATTAAGTGCAGGTCCGGTAACGACCTCGACTAACATAGAAAGTGCTGTTACCGCTGCAAGCTCCATGTTTCATGATGGAGTGACTAAGAGACTTATACTGATCACTGACGGAAGTGAAAATGAAGGTAGTATGAGCCTGGCGGCATCGAACATGAAAAACAGTAATGTCGAGCTTCTTGCATTAAAGTATGATGACTCGGTTTCGACAAGCAGTGAAGTATATATTGATGGTTTGAATACTCCGTCTGTAATCCATGTCGGTGACCACTATAATGTTTCCGTTTCCATCAGATCAAATGTTGAGACGGATGCACTTCTTACGCTGTATTCGGGAAGAGTGTCTAAAGGACAGAAAGACATACATCTTACGAAGGGCAGTAATCAGTTTATATTTGAGGATGTTGGAGAGGAAGGTAGTATTGCTCAGTATAAAGCGGTTATAGAGCCGGCGGAGGATACTTTGTCGGTAAATAATACCTATGTGACCTTTTCGCAGATAGAAGCACAGCCGAAGGTTTTACTTGTTGAGGGTAAGACAGGCAATACCGTGGAATTTGAGAAAATATTAACTGCAGCTAATATTGGATATGATGTTGTCACTCCGAGTGGAGTGCCGGTATCACTGTCACAGCTTAATGTGTATAAAGCAGTCATAACCGTAGACGTGTATTATGATGATTTGAGAGCAGGCTTTGACAAGACTCTGGAGACTTACGTTAAGGACTATGCCGGTGGATATATCTGTATCGGTGGTGATAACAGTTTTGCTCTTGGCGGTTACCGGGATACAGTACTGGAGGATATACTTCCTGTTAATATGGACATAGAGGGTGAACAGGAAATTCCGCAAATGTCAATGGTAATGGTAATTGACCAGTCGGGAAGTATGGCATCACCTTCGGTAGATGATTCATCGGTTACAGGTCTTGACCTTGCAAAACAGGCCGCCATTTCAGGTGTAAATGAGCTTAGAGAGTCTGATGAGGCCGGAGTTTTGGCATTTGATGACAGATATAATTGGACGGTGCGTTTGACCAAAGTTAATGATGCTAATGATATAACGGATAAGATAAGGACTATTGGTGATGGCGGAGGAACAAGTATTTATCCGGCGCTAGAGGAAGCTTATTCCAAGATAATTAACAGCAATGCAAAGATAAAACATATAATTCTTCTCACTGACGGTCAGGATGAGTTTCGAGATTATGATACTCTTTTGGATAAGATAAATGCAGCAGGAATAACCGTTTCGACAGTTGCTGTCGGCAGTGATTCGGATCAAGGTATGTTGTCGTCTATTGCAGAAAGGTGTGGAGGAAGATTCTACTATACGGATATCAACAATTCCATTCCTAGGATATTTGCAAAAGAGGTATATCTGTCAACAAACAGTTATCTGATAAATGAAGAATTTTATCCGGAGATAACAAGTAATAACGAGATTCTTTCAGGAGTTTTCGATGACGGATGCCCGGCACTTTTAGGTTATATTGCATCACAGGAGAAACCAAGAGCGGATGTGTTACTAAGGTCTCCTGAGGAGGCTCCTATACTTTCAACATGGCAGTGTGGACTTGGACGAACGGTAGCGTGGAATACGGATGCTACTAATGAGTGGACAGCAGCTTTTGCCGGTTGGGATAATTATCCTATGCTATGGTCGAATATAATACATTATGTGATATCTGATACAGAGCTTGGAGGAGATGATCTTGAGATTGTCAAGGAGGGTAGCACGGCAAAGATTATTTACGAGACAGACGAGTATGATAAAAATACCAAGGTTTCTGCCGTTGTATCAGATGAAAATGGAGAGAATAAAGAGATAGTTTTAGACCCTATGAAACCCGGAAGTTATCAGGCTGATATAGCTTCTGAGGAGGTTGGCATTTACAATCTAAGCGTTCGTAAGAAGAATGGAGAAGAGATTGTAAAGAACTATAATACGGCATTTGCCAATCAGTATTCTCCGGAGTATCAATTTGCTGACAACACAGGTGAATTTGATGGTTTTGTGAAACAGGTTGATGGAAAGATGATATCATTGAAAGACAATGTATGGAAGACGAATACAAAGAAGGTAGATAGCAAAGTTCCGTTAACGGCATTATTTATAATTCTTTCAATGTTTGTTCTTTTGTTTGATATTATTATCAGGAGATTTTCTGTCGATGTTGCAGGTGGTGTGAAGTCTTTTGCTGGAAAGCTTGTAAATAAATTCGGCGTTCATAAACAAGATAAAGAAAAAAGAAGATTTAAAAACAGAAAGAAATCAACTGAGGTTAATATTGAAGAAGATAGGAATGTGAATACAGTAAATGATACACAGATTAATGTGGAAAAAGAAATGCGTAAATCTGATGTAAAAACGAATAAAAAAACAGAAGACAAAAAGAAGAATGATAAAGCAGAACAGAAGCCTGAGATGCTGGATATGAATGCACTTTTACAAAAGAAAAAGGATAGGTCATGAAATAATCTTTGAATATAAATGAGTAAGACAAATTGCAATTTGTAGAGGGAATGGAACAGAAGAAAATGAACAAAAGAAAAACAACAATACTTTATTTGATAATTACTCTGCTACTGACATGGCTTTGCCAGTTTATGCCGATTATGATGGGAATGGATGTAGTGTTTTATCTTATCATTACTCATACAAAGCTTTACAAAAAAGCACTAGAAAATGTACCGGAGTTTGAGTTTTTAAAATAATTAATTATACATTTGCGTTTCAAATTCCAATTGAACAAAATCGCTGCGCGATGGCCTGCCAAGGCTGTGGAGATATATAAGTTGAGGGAGAATGGTGCCCAAAAACATAAGTTTAAGTGAAGATTATTCTTTTAGGTTTTGTTGTATTGTGATATATTAGAGGAGTAATAGAATTTATCTTTGAATTTAACTGTATATTAACATGTTGAAACGGATAGATGAGATAACGGAGATGTTATGAAAGTATTAGTTGTATATTGTCATCCAAGTAAAAATAGTTTTACACATACGATAAAGGAATCCTTTATACGAGGACTCGAGGATGCAGGTCACTCATATGAGGTCTCTGATCTGTATGCACAGGGATTTAATCCAGTCATGTCAGAAAGCGAATACATTAGAGAAGGATTTTATCGATTAGAGGATCCTGTAGAGAAAGATATTCTTAATGAGCAGGCGAAGATTAATTCGGCCGACATTGTTGTATTTATTTATCCTGATTTTTGGACGGCTTCTCCGGCTATGCTTGAGGGATGGTTCCAGAGGGTATGGACATATGGTTTTGCCTATGGAGATAAAACTTCGATGAAAACTTTGGAAAAAGCCATGTTTCTCATTACAATGGGAGGCTCATTAAAGGATGATATCAGGTTGCAGCAACTTGAAGCTATGAAGACTGTTATGGTTGGTGACCGAATTCGTAACAGGGCAAAGAAATGCGAAGTGTATGCTTTTGACGAAATGACCAGAGGCTATGGTAATGATATAAACAGAGAAGAAAGAATCGAAACATTTTCGCAAAGGGCATATGATTTGGCGAAAGGATTAAGATAAGGATAGTGTAGATATAAAAGCTAAATGGATAAGTAAAAAGAGGTTAACATGAAGTTTGAAGTAAAAACATGTAACAATACAGAAATCATAAAAGAGTTGTTTGTTGAGTATTCCAATATCCGGGGCGCGGAAAGTTGCTTTGTATCATTTGATAAAGAATTAAATGACCTTGTAGGCTTTTATGAAGGCGGAGCCATGCTTGTCGGATATGAAGATGAGAACCCGATTGCATGTATTGCAATCAAGAAGATTGATGATGAAAAATGCGAGGCAAAAAGACTGTTCATCAAGCCGGAACATCGCGGGAATGGTTATGCGAGGATAATGCTCAACTCTATGCTTGATAAAGCAGGAGAATTAGGGTTTAAAGAAGTGACGTTTACTACAAAGCCTTCCGTCATGGAGATCGGATATGGATTGTATAAACGCATGGGCTTTGAAGAAGTGTCTGAGAAAGACGGTATCGTAGCGATGAGAATGGAGTTATACAAATCAAAGATCCTGTCGAAATCATCAGAATGATGATGGCCGAGCCGTTTTGCCATATGCATGGACCGGAACATCATGTCATGGTCGGCTCGGCGCTTCTTACAGCATATAAGAATGCAGGAGGGGATATTAATCTTAATGCGGCATTAGTTGAAATGATGAACCGTGGAAGGAGCGTCCCGGGAGGGGCGTGCGGCTTCTGGGGAGCTTGCGGAGCGGGAATCAGCACAGGAATTTTTGTATCCATAATTACCAAGGCGAGTCCGCTGACACAGGAATCATGGGGGCTGTCCAATTTGATGACTTCAAAGGCGCTCGGAGAGATAGGAAAGATCGGTGGCCCAAGATGCTGCAAGAGAGATTCATATTTGGCGATTCTTTCTGCGATTGATTTTGTTAAGGAGCATTTTGGAATTGAAATGGAAAAGAACAAGGTGGTATGCATTCATTCCGATATAAACAATCAGTGTATCGGAAGTAGATGTCCATTTGTTCAAAGGGCAGAGTAACCTTTTATATTTGAATTAAAACGACTACGAGGTTGATATGGAATTAAAGAGATTATCACATAACTTAACAGTGTGTAAAGTCAATAGTATAAAAGACATTTGCTTTGATACAGAGTTTTTCTTTATAGGAAAGACAGATGAAGAAATCTCACTTGTTTGCAGAACAGAAGATACACCTACAGGTACTATCGAGCGTGAGGATGGATGGAACGGATTTCGGATTCAGGGAATACTTGATTTTTCACTGATAGGGATACTGTCTAAACTGTCAACTATCCTTGCAGAAAATGAAATAGGTATTTTTGCTGTCTCGACATACAATACGGACTATATACTTGTTAAGTCAGAGAATTTTGAAAAAGCAATGAGTGTTTTGGAAGAACAAGGATATAAGGTGGTTTGAATTTATCTTTGAAAATAACTGAATACGACAAATCGCAAGATAGTATTGACTCCCCAGAGCAATTATTGTATCATCTATTCAAATGAATCAAACAGACGCCCATTGCTACCGAGTAGTGGGATTTACGTCATTCCTTTACCGTTAGGTCTTAGCAGGTAATGGAATGGCGATTTTTTAGTTTTGGAGGAAGATTATTATGAGATGGATTTATCTGTTTATTGCAGGTGCTCTTGAGATCACATGGGCAGTAGCAATGAAAATGTCGAATGGTTTTACGTTGCGGATTCCTTCGATTATCACCGGGGTGTGTTATATAGCCAGTGCGGTTTTCCTGGCGATTGCCTTGAAACAGCTTCCGCTAGGAACAGCCTATGCTATGTGGACCGGCATGGGAATAGTAGGAACTACCCTGCTTGGCATATTTCTATTTCATGAGAAATTATCTGTACCGCAAGTGATTTGTGTTATGCTAATTGTGATTGGAATAGCAGGGCTTAAGATTTTGGCGAAAGATTGAGGTGTTTACGATGTTTAGAAAAATGAGAAGATTTAAGCAGCAGGTTTCTGAAACTGAGTGCATTGAGATATTGAAGAGTATCAAGAGAGGTGTCCTTTCTTTGATAGGCGATGATGGATATCCATATGGAGTCCTTATTGATCATTGGTATTGTGAAGAAGATGGAAAGATCTATTTTCATGGAGCAAAGCAAGAACATAAGATAGATGCCATAAAGGCTTGCGATAAGGCAAGCTACTGTGTTTATAATGAAGGCTACCGCAAGGAAGATGACTGGGCTCTTAACATTACAAGCGTGATCACATTTGGTAGAATTCATTTGGTAGAAGATGAGGAGGTTGCGCTTAAGATCTGTTCTGAGCTTACCAGGAAGTTTACCGATGATCAGGCTTATCTAGAGCAGGAGATAAAGAATTCATTCCGTAATGTTCAGTGTTTGGAGTTAATTCCTGAGCATATGACGGGTAAGCTGGTTAATGAATCATAGGAAGGAATATCGCAGTATAAATTGCTATTAAAGATTGTTGAATGTTAAGGGACTCGGTTTGAGGATCATATCAAAGCGTGTTCTTTTATCATTTTTCAAAAACGTCTGCACTTGACAAACAAAATCGGGATTTGTAGGAATATTCATTTCTCTTATAAACAGGCACCGAGGTGCGAGGAGGTAAATAACATGGATATGAAGCAGGCAATGAAAGAACGTCATATGGTTCGAAAGTACACTGATGAACCTATTCCGGAGGATATCGTAGAAAAGTTGAATCATCGGGTAAGAGAGAATAATGAGCAGTATGGACTATCTATCAAATTGATGACCAATGATGATAGTGCTGTTCCCGGTGTGATCAAACTGATCCTCGCTAAGGGGGTCAACAATTTCTTTATCATGGCCGGGCCTGATGGTGCAGATGAACTGTGTGGATACTGTGGAGCTGATCTGATGCTTTACGCACAGACGCTGGGACTGAATACATGGTGGGTCGGCGGAACCTATAACCGAAAAGGAGCACAGGAAAAAATCGAAGGTGCAAAGCCCGTAGGAATCATCGCTGTTGGTTATGGCCAGACACAAGGTGTTCCACATAAGACAAAGACAGCAGAACAGGTCAGTTCATACGACGGAGAATCACCACAGTGGTTTAAGAACGGCATTGGCATTCACCATCAAAGGTAAAGGAAATAAGGTATCTATCTCCTGCGATAACGGCATCTTTACCGGTGTGGATACAGGTCTTGTGAAATACCACTTTGAGCTGGGAGCGGGAAAAGACAGCTTTGAATGGGTATGATTCCTAAGGGTGAGCATTACAGAAGTGTTTTTCTGGCTGAAAAATAAAAGCTGATAACTTCAAGTTTGTGGAGGTAGAATAAAGTGGACAGAAGACGATGCAACTGCAGTACCTGGCGTATCAGAGTGTGGCTGAGTTGTTTGGAGGGGAAAAGATTCCTCCGCTGACCCAGACTTTAGAGGAGTTGACAAAAGAGTTTGAAGAGGGAATGGTATTAAAGTTGTCCGATTCGAATGGAATCATACTTGGGTCGGTTCGTGCAAAGGAGATTGACAATGAACTAAGGTTTGTTTATTTTGAGAAATAAATGTTTCACATGCCAAGTTAATGCCGGCATTATGAGCTTGACAAACCTCGGTTTTCTTTATCAATGTAGAATTTTTATCTTTTAAAATATAGTGCCAAGGAAGTATACACATGGAACTGAGAAAGTATGATTCCAAAAGAGATTTCGAAATAATAAAGAATTGGATAGATGATGTAAGAACTCATGCAATGTGGTGTGCGAATCTATTTGATTATCCGTTGAATCGGGAGAATGTTGCTGAGGTGCTGTCATATGCAGTGGAAAATTATGGGGATGTTCCTTTTGTTGCCATAGAAGAGGGCAGGGAGGTCGGATTCTTTTGTTACAATACCAATCAGACAACAAAGGAAGGCATGCTTAAATTTGTCATAGTAAACTCTCAGTATCAAGGAAAAGGCTTTGCGAAAAAAATGCATTTTCCTATAAGGACGAATCTTGGGGAAGAAGCAACATGATTATCAGAAAATAAGTTTTAATTATATAATGCTAAGGAAAGGTGATTGTATGAAAAAAATAGGATTGGTTGGGGGGACAGGTCCTGAATCAACCGTAATGTATTATAAAAAACTGAATTCAGAGATCGATAAGCTTACGGATGGGAAGGCAATGCCGGATATTGCTATAGAAAGCGTCAATTTCAGGAAAGCATGGGATTATGTTTCAAATAACAAATATGATCTACTGACGGATTATCTGGAAGAAAAAATCAATTGTCTGATTTCCGGAGGAGCGGAGGTTGTTTCATTAACCGCTGTTACTATGCATATGGTATATGATGAGTTGTCGAAAAGAATCAGTTATCCCATTGTCAGCATTCCTAAAGCAGTTAGTGAAGCGGTGGTATCAGTTGGAATAACCAGGGTTGGACTTTTGGGAACTGTTTTTACGATGGACCAGGATTTTATGAAGAAAGATATGATTACTGAGGGTGTTCAGGTTTTTGTTCCTGATGCAAAAGAACGTGAGTTGATCGGAAAAAGGATATTTGAAGAACTCGAAATAGGAATTGTAAAAGAATCCACATTGGCGGAAATGGTGGAAATAATAAACAGAATGAAAGAGGATAATGGGATAGAGGGGATAATACTTGGATGTACAGAACTTCCATTGATCCTTAATTCAGATAACTGTCCCGTAAGGTGTTTTGATGCAGTGGATATACACTTTAATAAGTTGGTATCTCTGGCTATGAAGTAAGGATGTATATGGACTTCATACCTGCAGGCAGGATTCTTGGCGATAAAATAGAAAACAGGAAAAAATGGAGATGGAGAACAGATGAATAACCCGTGGGAAGATATTAAACTGGATGATTACGAAAATCACATGAGTTTGGATTCGGTAAAACAGCTTCAGACCATGAACGCTATTATGAAGGAGCAGTTTGAGGATTATCCGGTCGATACAGCTATGATATTTGGAATAGCCGGCGGAAATGGATTAGAGCATGTTAGTACCGAAAAATACAGTAAAGTATATGGAGTAGATATCAATAAAGACTATCTGAATGCGGTATCAGAGCGTTATAAAAATCTGTTCGGGGTATTAGAATGCCTGCAGATCGATTTGATAAATGAAAAAGAAATAATACCGAAATCGCAGTTAGTAATTGCAAATCTTGTGATTGAGTATATAGGCTATCAGGCATTTCGTGACGCAATACTTAGGGTAAAACCGGAATATGTTTCCTGTGTGATACAGATTAATAAGGATGATCATAACTGGGTTTCCGATTCTCCGTATCTTCATGCATTTGACCGGCTTGATGAGGTTCATTTCCAGATGGAAGAGCAAGGACTGAAAAAAACGATGGAGGAGATCGGCTATCAGGTATTGACTGTTGAATCTTACGACCTGCCTAACGGAAAAGCCCTGCTTCGGATTGATTTCAAGAAGAAAATGAAGTATGAAGAGGTATATCTTTCTGAGTTCAGTGATGTTTTCTATGTAGAGGAAAAGAATGTTGCCAGGTATATTTATGGAATAGATGAAGTCGGATGATTTTTTATCTTTGAATATAAATGAGAACGACAAATTCCAATTGAACAAAATCGCTGCGCGATGGCCTGCCAAGGCTGTGGCGCAGTTTTACTTTATCTAAAAAAGCAGTGGAAACATCTTCCTTTATTCGGTATAGT
>CADBCZ010000068.1 GCA_902793335.1 uncultured Lachnospiraceae bacterium | reverse complement strand
ACAGTGTATTGTTTTGCAACCAAAACGAGCGAAGATTATTCGCGCGTTGTGCTTTTTACATTTGTGGCAATTTCGCTTCCGCTCATGTATGTAGTCAGAGTCGCCTGGAAGGAACATGTGCGAAGCCGTATCGGAAAAGTCGCAGGTGAGGCACTTTTATACATCAGGGAAGAAGATATACCGGAATCATTACTTATGAAAAAAGTGACCGGACACAGGTAAATGGGATCCCGATTGTGGGATGGACTGACACCCTCAGAGATTATGTAGATACTCATAACGTGGACTGTGTGTACATGTATCTGAAAGGCGTACGACAGCTGCATGAAATTACAGATTTTCTGGTCAGCCGAAATGTGCTTGTATACCGCGCACTGCGAAATCTGGAAAAAAGTTCTTTCCGCTACAGCGTAGTGGAGATGAATGGTTACAAGACGTTGTGTGTCAGAGAACGGGAACTGTCGGTTGGTTTTGCCGTGACAAAGCGACTGGCTGATATCGTAGCAGCTTCGCTGGCACTCATTGTTTCGCTTCCAATCACGATCGCGACTGCCATCGCAATCAAACTTGAGGACGGCGGCCCGGTCATCTACAAATCCGAGCGAATCGGACAGTACGGAAAGAAGTTTTATATCTACAAGTTCCGGAGCATGAAGCAGAACGCAGATAAACTGGAGGACATGCTCACACCGGAAGAACTGGCAAGATACTACAAGGAATTCAAACTGGATAACGATCCGCGCATCACAAAAGTCGGGGATTTTATCCGAAGACACAGCATTGATGAACTGCCACAGTTCTTCAACATCTTAATTGATTGGACCGCGTCCACTGATCGCAAAAGAAGTGGAAGTCAATTATCCGGAAAAGAAAGATCTGCTCCTGAGCCTGAAGCCGGGACTGACCGGATACTGGCAGGCATATGCCAGAAATAATGTCGGTTATGAGAATGGCGAGAGACAGAAGATGGAACTGTATTATATCGAGCATGCCTGCTGGAAGATGGATGTGAAGATTGTTTGGCGGACAGCGAAGGTTGTGTTGACAGGGGATGGAGCGCAGTGATGGAAAAGAAAAAAGTTAGCGTTATTATAATGACTTTAAATGCAGAAATATATATCCAGAACATTATTGATATGCTGAGAAAACAAACCATAAAACCAGATGAAATAATAGTGGCGGATTCAGAATCAGAGGATAGGACGGTTGATATTGCAAAGGAAAATGGGACTAAACTAATTAGTATTCGAAGAAGAGAGTTTGATCATGGGGGGAGCCGAGATTTAGCATTACGTGAATCAATAGGTGATTATATTTTGTTTTTAACACAGGATGCGGAAATTGGAAGTGAAACTTATATTCAAAGTATACTTAAGCCATTTGAAGATGAAAAAGTGGCGATGGTTTGTGGTCGCCAGATTGCAAAAAAGAATGCCACAAGTTATGAGCGTCTAATTCGTGAATTTAATTATCCAAATAAGAGAATGATTAAGACAAAAGATGACATAGAAAAAATGGGAATAAAGGCATATTATATGTCGGATGTTTGCTCAGCTTATCGTAGAGATATTTACTTTGAAATAGGAGGATTTGAACATCCGATTATGACAAATGAAGATATGTTGATTGCTGCGAATGCATTAAAGAATGGGTATAAAATAGCGTATGAACCTAGTGCATACGTTTATCATTCCCACAATTTTACATTGAAACAAGAATTTAATAGGAATGCGTTGGTAGGTGCGTTTTTACAACAAAATAAAAATAAATTATGTTGTTGTAATGCTACTTCTGAGGGAATGACATTAGTGAAATATGTATCGAAAAGACTGTTGAATGAGAAAGAATATGTAAATTTTTGCAGATTTGGTTTTATATGTATTGCAAAATACTTAGGTAATTTATATGGAAGAAAATGTGTTAAAAAATATAGTTATAGTAAATGATTATGCATATGTAGAGGGTGGAGCATCTAAAGTTGCAATTCAGACTGCAATTGCATTGTCTCATTACACGGAATTTAATGTGTATTTTTTTGCAGGATCAGGATTAGCGTGTGAAGAACTAAAAAATAGTAAAGTTATAATTATTGAATTGAATATGTACGACTTGATCGGAAATCCAAGTAAAGTTGATGCAATGATACATGGAGTATGGAATCATAAAGCGGCAATTGAATTAAAACGTTTACTTATAAATTTAGAAACTTCAAAGACTATAGTTCATGTTCATACTTGGACAAAGGTTTTAACTAGTTCTATTTTTGATGTGACGCGAAAATTAAATATTAGGACATATTTAACTATGCATGACTATTTTTTAGTATGTCCTAATGGGGGATGTTATAATTATGTGAGAAAAGAAATATGTACAATTAATCCAATGTCAGTTAAATGCTTAGCATGTAATTGTGATTCTAGAAATTATTATTATAAGGTTTGGAGAATTTTACGACAATATCGTCAAAGGTTAACAATGAAAAAATGCGATAATATTATATATATATATATATCGCAGTTTTCAAAAAAACAATTACTGTTAAGAAACTCTAAAATTTCTCCACTGTTTTTTTTAAATAATCCATGTGAATTTCCTAATAGACATAGAATATATGTAGAAAATAATGAGTTATATTTGTTTATTGGAAGAGTGACACCTGAAAAAGGAGTTGATTTATTTTGTGAAGCAATAAGAAAAAGCGGAGCTAAAGGGGTTGTTATTGGAAATGGTCCTTTGTATGAAGAATTAAAGAATAGATATGCAGAAATTACTTTTACAGGCTGGATTGAACAAAAAGAAGTTAATAAATGGTTATTAAAATGTAGATGTCTTGTTTTCTCAAGTAGGTGGTATGAAGGAGCACCATTAACTATTTTGGAAGCGCAGGCTTATGGTATTCCGTGTATTGTTTCAAATTGTAGTGCTGCTATAGATGTTATACATAATAAAAAAAATGGTTTAGTATTTGATGTTAATGCGTTTGATATTGTTGATAAAATTAAAAAGTTTGAAGATGATTTGGTTTTAAAAAAGGCATCAATAACTAGTTATGAGATGTTTGATGAGAAAACATATAAATTGAAAACGTATGTTTCTGAACTTTTAAAGATATATTCAAAAAATGGGAGATAAATGATTAATATGGATCAAATACGTGATGCAAAGTGGCTTGTTTCAATTATTGTTCCTGTTTTCAACATACAGGAATATGTTGAAGTGTGTATTAGAAGTATTATGTGTCAAACATATCTAAATATACAAATTATTATAGTTGATGATGGCTCAGAAGATGATAGCGGAAGAATATGTGAAAATATAGGAAAAGAAGATAATCGAATTATAGTGATTCATAAACAAAATGGTGGACTTAGTGATGCTAGAAATTATGGATTGAAGTATGCAGAGGGAGATTTTATTTGTTTTGTTGATGGAGATGATGCAATTGACGAAAATTTTATTTCTATAATGATGGATAAAATTATTAAATGTAAAGCAGATATTGCTGTTACAAATTATATTTCGTTTAAAACATTTCCACCACAAAAAGAGGTGAAGAATTCTATATATGAAAATTGGAGTAGTGATAGATTAATAAAAGAAATGCTGGTATCAATTAATTGTGATCACACTGCATGGGGCAAAATATATAAAAAAGAATTATGGAATAATGTGAAATTTCCCAAAGGCAAAATCTACGAAGATTATTTATCTATATATAAAATTGCCGAGAAAAGCGAGAAAGTGGTGTGGATAGAACAACCTTTATATTATTACAGACAAAGAGTTGGTTCGATTATTAAATCAAAAATCGACGAAAATAAATTATCAATTGTAAAAGTTGCTAGTGATGTCACTAATGATATTTGTAATTATTCAAAAAACCTTTCAAAATATGCTATTTACAGGCAAACCATTATATATATAAAGATAATGTATGAAATTTTAGAAGTAGGAGAGTATGCATTTAAATCATATCAATTAGAAATAATGGAAATAATTAAATCAAATATGAGAATTTTTTTAGAATGCCCTGTAACTCGAAGTGTAGATAAATTGCGTTTAAAGTTATTGATAAAAAACAGAAGGTTATTTGTATTATCTTATAGAATAAGTAATTTTATGAAAGAATTAATGATGAAATGAAGATAAAAATATGGAGATTTAAATATGGTAATTTATTTGTTTATTTTCGTAAGTTCTTCGATTTTCGCTGCTTTAGCAGATTCAAAGAAAAATAAATATAAGGTTTATATTTATTCTTGTATAAGTATTTTATTACCAGCAATTTTAGCAGGAATGAGGTCTTCTAATATTGGTACGGATATTAATGGATATGTTGTTGACAATTTTAATGTTGCTTTATGGGCAGAACCTTTTTCAAAATATGTGGGATTGATATACGGAAAAGAAAAACTATATCTTTTATTAGTATATTGTACAGCTAAAATTTTTCATAATATTCAGTGGACTTTGTTTTTTATTGAACTTATAACTGTTAGTTGCATATATATAGGAGCATATAGAATAAAATATCGTCCTTCAATGGGATGGATTATGATAACATATTATTTACTTTTTTATAATGAGTCGTTGAATATTGTGAGACAAAGTATGTCTGTTGCTATTTTGTTTTTAGGAACAAAAGAATTATTTGAAAAAAAATACCTTAAGTATTTTTTATTAGTTACAGTAGCAACTTTTATTCATTCAACAGCAATGTTTGGAATCATATTATTTGCCATATATTATTATTTGGAAATAGATAAAAAAAATGAAAAAATGCAGTTATTAAAAAAAATGTTTTTTATTATTGGCGCTTTGCTGATAGTGTATTTGTTTGAAGGAATTTGTGTTTTTTTGATAGCTAAAGGTATATTAGAATCGCGATATATGGCATATTTTACCCTAAATTCTGTTTCAAACAGTAATGCATTAAATATATTATATATATTTCTTTTGTTTATTATTATTCTAGGGCATAAGACATTAAAAAAGAAAATATATAAATTTGATTTTTGGGAATTAATTTTTATATTTAGTTTCATTCTGATGCAGTTAGGTAGAGTTATATATTTTGGAAGTAGATTTAGTAATTTATTTTGTTTGTATAGTATTGTTTTAATTCCACAATTACAAACTATTTTTACTTCAAAAAAAAATAAAGTATTATTTCAAATTATGTTATCCATCTGTGTGATGATTTATTGGGCATATACTTTTATTTATAGGAATGTTGGAGAAACATATCCATACGTTCCTTTTTGGAAAATTTAGAGCATGAATGAGGATAAAAAATGAATGAATATATAGTTAATAAGCAAATGAAGATTGTAAAAGAAGATGACGCTGTTGTATTACCTGTTAAAGATATGGAAGGGGGAATTGTTTCCAATGATGGGAACTTTGTTTCATCTTCGTATCATGATGGAGAGTTTTTAAAAATAGGTGGTAAATATGATGGTTTTAAAGAGCCGGAGTATTTTGAACAAGAAGTATACTTTGGCGGATATTTTATACAACAATGGGGACACTTTTTGCTTGATTCGCTCTCTAGATTATGGGCGTTAAATAAGTATCCTAATATTAAAATAATTATTTTAAAATTACATAGTAATTATGAAATCAAAGGAAATTACTATAGAACTTATGAATTATTAGGGATAACAAAAGAAAGAATAATTGAAGTTGACCATCCTATGAAATTTAAAAGAATTTATATTCCTAGCTCATGTTGTTTTTCTAATAGAACATACACATATGATTATGTAAAAATTATTAATACAATTATAAATAATGCAAGGAATATTCATACTTATGATAATAAAAAAATATATTTAACAAGAACTTGTTTAAAAAGTGCAAAGTTAAAAGAAATTGGAGAAAAAGATATAGAGTTTTTTTTCAGAAAAAATAATTATTCGATAATATCTCCAGAAAAAATAGATTTAGACAGTATTATAAGTATTTTTCAAAGGGCAGATGTGGTTGTTTGTCTTAATGGAAGTATTGCTTTAAATGTTTTATTTGGAAGAAATAATATGAATTTACTGGTATTGAATAAAACAAGTTTAAAGCATGATAATTTATATAGTGTCTTAAGAATTCATGAAATTAACCCACAGTATTTGAATGTCTATAATGAACCAATTAAAGGAATACCAAGTTGCTTGGGAAAAGGACCTTTTTGGGTTGATGTCAATAGTAATGATATAAAAGAATATGCAAAAGAGAATAAAATGATTTATTTTAATAATAGTTATTTACATATATTTTGCAATAGATTAATTTATTATATTTACTGTCTTTTGAGAATTTATAAAGATTGTTTTGATAAGATTAAATTAAGTATAAAAAAATAGTATGAGATTATACTTTGTATTAAATATTATATAAGTGAATATTCCGGATGGTTTTACATCAGCTGTCCGGTGATATGGAAATCACTTTTTAGATCCGTTTTTGTGCATATCGAATCATAATTTCTGTTGAGATATTGATAAAGACTGCTACGCACCGCAGATGCGGCAAGGTCTTGATCAATATTCCAACAGAAATGGACAAGTTATCAAGCACAAAATAGGCGATTTCCGAGTACCGGAACTCTGATTTCCAAATTTCCGCAAGTGCGATTTCATCACACAAGAATATTCAATAAGGAGACTCTATGGATAATAACACTGAAATAGCTGTTTCTATAGTATGTATTACATATAATCAAAAAAAATATGTAGGTAAGATGCTAGAGAGTTTAATAAACCAAAATACAAATTTTAAATATGAGATTTTGATTCATGATGATGCTTCATATGATGGAACTCAAGATATTATTTTGGAATATGAAAATAAATACCCAGAAAAAATTAAAGCAATTTTGCAAAAAGAAAATCAATATTCAAAAGGAATAAATCCCAATATAACATATAACTATCCTAGAGTTAAAGGCAAATATGTAGCATATTGTGAGGGGGATGATTATTGGAATGACCCTAATAAGTTGCAAATGCAATTTGATGCAATGGAACAAAATTTGGATTGTTCTGTTTGTGTTCATATGACACAATGTGTATCTAAAATAGGAGATAAACTAGATAGATTATTTCCACCAATATCATTAAAAGAGGAATATATAACGATGGAACAATATATTAAACTAGAGTTTTGCGACGCTGGTTGGATGTTCCAAACAAGTAGTTACTTCATCAGGAAAAATGTAATTAGAAAATATGTTAATGAGTATGATAATAAATATCCAGTTGGAGATTTGCCATTAATGCTTTTTTCACTTATGAACGGAAACTGTTATTATATTCCTAGAATAATGTCATGTTATAGAGTAGATTCGGGTGGGGCTATGTCTAGTTTGAAAAATCCTGAAAAAAGAATCAAATTTTATAGTGATATGGTAAGGGGACATAAAAATTTTGATAAATTTTCTAATTATTTATATCATGATATGTTTGAATATATAATATTGGATTGTGAAATTGAAATTCTATTGTCAAAAAATAAGTATAAAGATATTTGCAAAAATAAATATAAAAAGAATAGAAGGAAAATGTCTGTAAAAAGAAAACTGTTTATTTGTTTAGGTTCAATATTTCCGGAGTTAGCTTGCTATTTAAAAAAGATAATAAAATCATGTTAAAATATAATTAAATAAAAATAACAAAATATATAGGTAATATAGTAAATATGGAAAATAATGGTGTAATAAAAAACTTCATCTGGCGCTTTGCAGAACGATGCGGCGCTCAGCTTGTTACTTTTATTGTATCTATAGTTCTTGCACGAATCCTCGCACCGGAAGACTATGGAACAATTGCTTTGGTAACAGTATTTACAACAATTTTACAGGTGTTTGTGGATAGCGGTCTTGGCACTGCTTTGATACAAAAGAAAGATGCTGATGATCTTGATTTCTCATCAGTATTTTTCTTTAACTTTGTGGTATGTTTGATTCTTTATATTGTTATGTTTATAGCCGCGCCATTTATAGCAGAGTTCTATAATGATTCATCGCTTACATCGGTTGTTAGGGTGATTAGTTTAACAATTGTAATATCAGGAGTGAAAGGAATTCAGCAGGCTTATGTTTCAAGAAATATGATGTTTAAGCGCTTTTTCTTTTCTACGATAGGGGGAACTATTTTTTCTGCCATATTTGGAATAGTACTTGCATATCAAGGATTTGGTGTATGGGCTTTAGTAGCACAACAGTTATCAAATACTGCAATAGACACATTGATTTTATGGCTTACAGTAAAGTGGCGTCCAAAGTTGATGTTTTCATGGAATCGTCTGAAAACACTTTTGGTTTTTGGATGGAAGCTTCTTGTTTCTGCGCTATTGGATACATGCTATAACAATCTTCGCAATCTTATCATTGGAAAGATGTATTCTTCAGCTGATTTGGCATATTACAACCAGGGTGACAAATTTCCAAAAGTTATTGTAACAAATATAAATACATCAATAGACAGTGTTTTGCTTCCGACGATGTCCAGTGCACAGGATGACAGGGAACGTGTAAAGAATATGACACGCAGAGCAATAAAAACTAGCACATATGTTATGGCACCCCTTATGATGGGGTTGGCATTTTGTTCAGTTCCAATCGTGCATTTGGTTTTGACAGACAAGTGGTTACCATGTGTTCCATTTCTTAGGATATTTTGTGTTACATATATGTTTTATCCAATTCATACAGCAAACTTAAATGCTATTAATGCAATGGGACGCAGTGATTGGTTTTTACGACTTGAAGTAATAAAGAAAATAGTAGGTATGGCTATTCTTCTATCAACCATGTGGTTTGGTGTTATGGCTATGGCATATAGCCTGCTATTGAGTAGTGTATTAAGTCAAATTATTAATTCATGGCCGAACCGAAAGCTATTGGGCTATGGATATTTGGAACAAATTAGAGATATTGCACCTGCTATTATATTAGCAGTTATTATGGGAATATGTGTGTATTTTATCGGGTATATCCCACTGCCGACGATTGTTACCTTGATAATTCAGATTGTTGCAGGTGCCGTTATTTATATTGTCTTTTCAGCAATTTTGAAATTAGAGGAATATGAGTATTTAACTGGAATGATAAAGTCATTCTTTAAAAGATAAGGAGATTTGAAAAATGGCAAATAGTATTCTTGTAACACGTTCATCAATGCCGGAATTTGAAGAGTATATGGATGAAATTAAACCAATGTGGCAGAGCCATTGGCTCACCAATATGGGACCGGAGCATAAGACTTTGCAGCAACAGTTGATTGAGTATATGGGAGTGGAAAATATTGACCTTTTTACGAATGGCCATATGTCACTTGAGTTGACCTTGCAGGCAATGAATTTGCAAGGAGAGGTTATCACAACACCATTTACTTTTGCATCAACAACTCATGCGATTGTCAGAAATGGACTTACACCTGTATTTTGCGACATAGATCCGGTAACTATGACACTTGATACTGAAAAGTTGGAGAGACTTATTACAGACAGAACATGTGCCATTATGCCAGTTCATGTGTATGGAAATGTTTGTAATATTGAGGAAATTGAAAGAATTGCACATAAGTATGAACTTAAGGTAATCTATGATGCTGCTCATACATTCGGTGAAACATATAAGGGCAAAGGAGTTGGATCATTTGGAGATGCCTCATGTTTCTCATTCCATGCAACCAAGGTGTTTAATTCTATAGAGGGTGGAGCTGTTTGTTTCAAGGATCAACATCTTGGAGAAATCTTATACGACCTTAAGAATTTTGGCATTCATGGACCGGAAGAGGTGGATGCAGTTGGTGCAAATGCCAAAATGAATGAATTTTGTGCCGCAATGGGAATCTGCAATCTTCGTCATGTAGATGATGAAATCGAAAAGAGAAAAAAGGTTGCAGAGAGATACCGGATGCATCTTGACGGAGTCGATGGAATCCAGCTTAATGTCATTCAGAAGGATGTAAAGAGTAACTACGCATATTTCCCAGTGATTTTTGAGGAAAAACTTTTTGGCGCAAGCAGAGCAGAGGTATTTGATAAGTTGGCAGAGAATGGTATAGGTGCAAGAAAGTATTTTTATCCGCTTACAAATACGTTTGCAGCATTCCATGGTAAGTATGATGTTATGCAGACACCGGTAGCATTACATATCAGTAAGAGGGTTCTTACACTTCCGATGTATGCAGATCTTAGCATGGAAGATGTGGATAGAATTTGCAAAATTATATTAAGTTGCAAATATTAGATAGGAGTGTTTGTATGAAGAAATTAATGATTTTAGGTGGTTCAAGATATGCTGTACCTGTAATTGAGACAGCACATAAATTAGGACTTTATGTTATTACATGTGATTATTTACCGGATAATGTAGCGCATAAACATTCTGATGAATATTGCAATGTGAGTATTATCGACAAGGAAAAAACTTTAGAAGCTGCACAGAAGCTGCAGATTGATGGAATTGTTTCATTTGCATGTGATCCTGGCGTTACCACTGCTGCTTATATTGCTGAAAAGATGGGACTGCCATTTCAGGGTTCATATGAATCTACTGAAATATTACAGGACAAGGGGCTGTTCAGAGATTTTCTTACAAAACATGATTTTAATGTCCCTCATGCAAAGAGATATACAGATAAAAAAGAGCCATTTAATGATATTGATTTCTTTACATGGCCTGTAATTGTTAAACCCGTGGATTCGGCAGGAAGTAAAGGTGTAACAAAGGTTGATTCTCCAGACAAGCTCGCAGAGGCAATTGAGACGGCGGTTGGAGGCTCGCATAATGGAGCCTATATTATAGAGGATTTCCTGACATTTAAAGGTTATCATTCAAGTGCAGATCCTTTCACAGTTGATGGAGAACTTAAGTTTGTGTCCTATTCAGATCAGCTATTTGATAAAGAAGCTGATAATCCATATACGCCTGCATATATCATATGGACAACTTCCATGGCTAAAGAAGATCAGGATTATCTTACAAAAGAGACACAGCGTTTATTGGCATTACTTGGTATGAAAACAGGTATATATAACATTGAAACCTGTGTTGGAAGTGATGGAAAGCCATATATTATGGAGGTATCGCCTCGTGGGGGTGGCTGTAAGATTGCAGAGCTTCAGCGACTTGCATATGGTGTAGATCTTATAGAAAATGAGGTCAGAAAAGCCGTGGGTATGCCGCTTACTGAAATTAAACAGACAGAATGCGATGGACATTGGTGTGAGATGGTCATTCATGCAAGACCGGGGCAGAGTGGTGTCCTTAAAGGAATAAAGATAGATCCTGAAATAGAAAAGAAATATGTCAAGGTAGTAGATTTATCTGTAAAACCAGGAGATTTTGTTGAGCCGTTTACAGGAGCTAATATGTCTTTGGGAGATATGTTCCTCAGATTTGACAGCAGGGAAGAACTTGATGATGTAATGGGCAAGTCAAAAGAATGGCTTACAATTGAACTTGAAGACTAGTAATTTGATAGAGGTAATTGTAAATGATATTACAGAACTATTGTAGTAAATTATCCGAAAATATTCGGGGTGGGAGCTCGCGCTTCTTCCTTTAGTGAATAAAGAAACGATTAAGAATATAATAATTAAATATGACGAGCTATTTACAAAGAGCGTAGTTAAATCTCAGAATTTTGAAGAGTTTATAGATAAAATTAGTTGTAATGCAAATGTTATATCTGCTTGTATTAATGGTCAGGTAGCAGGATACTGTGCTTATTATATGAATGACTTTGAGTCACGAGAAGCCTATATTACGTTAATTGCTGTTGATGAAGATTTTCAGGCAAATCATTTAGGAACTATTATGCTTGATTACATTAAAGCGGTAGCAGTGATAAATGGATTTATTGGTATAAGACTTGAGGTTCATAATGATAATATTAATGCAATTAGATTTTATGAACATAACAATTTTGTTGCCGAGAGGAGAGCATCAAACCATAGTAAGTATATGAAGTGCAATTTGTAGGTTCTCGTCATTAGGATGGAGGACACATGGAAGAAATTGGAGGATATATAGAGTTCCCTGAATACAAGGGAGATATCTTTCATACTAATGCAATTGCACTAAATTCAGCTAGAAATTGTCTGGCATATTTAATAGAATCCAAAAAGATTAATAAAATAACTGTGCCTAAATTCTTATGTGATTCTGTATCAAGTGTTTGTAAAAAGTATGGAATTAATGTTAGGCGATATTCTATAAATGTTGATTTTATGCCAAATGATAAATTAAAACTTGAAGATGATGAATGGCTCTATTTTGTGAATTATTATGGACAGTTTAATAATGAACAGATAGCAAAGATTAAGAAAAAATATGATAGGGTTATAATAGATAATGTACAGGCATACTTTCAAATGCCTTTGGGAGATACAGATACCATATATACTTGCAGAAAATTTTTTGGTGTTCCAGATGGAGCATTTCTTTATACGGATAAAAAGTTAAATTGTGATTTAGAAAATGACGTTTCAATGAATCGTATGTCGCATTTATTAGGGCGTTTAGAGGAAAATGCAAATCAACATTATTCGGAATATATTGTTAATGAAGAAGCATTTATAAATTTACCAATACGAAAAATGTCTCTTTTGACGGAGAATTTATTACGTTCAATTGATTATAAAATTGTTCAAATAACAAGAGAACGAAATTTCTTGTATTTAGATAATAAGTTGGGAGCGTATAATAAATTAAAGCTACAGGTACCGGTAGGAGCATTTATGTATCCTTTGTATATAGCAAATGGTGCAGATATAAGGAAAAAATTACAAGAAGAGAAAATATATATTCCAACTCTATGGCCGGATGTGTTTGATGTTTGTAATGAATCTGACTTGGAATATGATATGGCAAAGAATATTTTACCTATTCCGTGTGATCAGAGATATAGCTTAGAGGATATGGAATATATGGTATCGGAGGTGGAAAAATGTTTAAATTAAGAGAACTTGAAGAATCAGATTTAGAGATAATTAATAAATGGAGAAACAAGCATTCATTAATTGATAATCTTGGTGCGCCATTTAGATATATTAATTTAGATGTAGAGAAAAGATGGTTTGAATCATATATGAATAACAGAAGCAGAACTGTAAGATGTGCTATTGTAGATGACAAGTCAAACATAATTCTTGGATTGGTAAGTTTGACCGATATTGATCAGTTAAATCAGTCTGCTGAATTTCATATTATGATTGGTGATGAAGCAAATCAGGGCAAAGGAATTGGGACATTTGCAGTGAAGGAAATTTTACGTCATGCTTTTTATAATTTGAATCTACAGCGCATCGAATTGACGGTGTTGGAAGCTAATGTTAGAGCGAAACATTTGTATGAAAATTGCGGATTTAAATATGAAGGGCGCAAGAGAAAATCAAATTATAAAAATGGAAAATTTGTGGATATGCTTATGTATTCGATATTACGTGAAGAATATGAATATTAAACCATAGAAGTTATCAGTATAGGAGAATTAAGATAGTGAGTTCAATAACAAAAACAATGAGAAATTCAAATATTGAGCTATACAGAATAGTTTTGATGCTTATTATAATAGCACACCATTATGTTGTTAACTCAGGAATAATGGATAGTATTACAAAACAAAATGCATTAAATTATAAATCGATATTTTCGTCTGTTTTCGGATGGGGGGGGGAAGACCGCAATCGACTGTTTTGTCCTGATAACCGGATATTTTGTGTGCAAGTCATCAATTAAAGTGATGCAGTGGGTAAAGCTTTTATGTGAAATTGAGTTTTATAATATTGTAATATTTATAATACTTTATATAGCGGGAATTCAGACGTTTTCAGTAAAAGCAGCTATAAAGTGCATTATACCTTTTTATACATTGGGAACGGAGTTTGTAAGTTCATATCTAGTGTTTTTTTGGTTTATACCATTTATTAATCTTTTACTCAAACAATTGGACAAAAACAATCATTTGAGACTGATTTTACTGTGTTTTATTTCTGATTCTGTTTTTCAGACAGTGATTCGTGTACCGGATGCGTTTACATATGTTGGACTGTTTATGTATGTATATTTAATCGGAGCATACATCAGAAGATACCGCGATGGAGATTATAAAAAAACAAACTTTGAGGAATCTTTGTTTGTAACTGGTTCAGGTAAATGGGCATTTGGAATGTTTCTTATTTCATGGACTAGTATTCTATGTGAGTTGATTGTATTTAAGTTTACCGGACATAAAATTATTCATATGTTTACAGGTCAGAGCAATAGAATTTTAGCTATAGCAACTGCAGTTTGTTCTTTTGCATTTTTTGTAAATGTAAATATAAAACAGTCAAAATTGATAAATATGGTTGCAAAATCAGTGTTTGGTGTTTTGTTGATACATGCTAATAATCTTACAATGATTGATTTTGTTTGGAAGAAACTATTCAGAAGCCAGTGGGCTTTTGAAAACTTGGAATCTGCTTTTATAGTGCATGCGTTTGTTACAGTAATGGTTATTTTCTCGGTTTGTTCGGTAATTGATATGGTTAGGATTAGGTTCTTAGAAAAACCAATATTTGAATATTTTGATAAAAGAAGTGCTAATTGATAAAGTAAGCAAAAGAAAATATGGAAAAGCACTTCGGTATAGATGGTTTCCGTGGTGGAGTCAATGTAAAATTAATACAGCTTGATTTTCTTGAAAAAATGTTTGAATGGGGAGTTATTGGAAACAGTGGTGCAAGAATGGGATTTAAGTTTTTGGGGGATAGAGATTTGGCACCTACGGATAATATGATTATACATACACCATTGAGAAATTTTTTTGCTGTAAAATCAAGAAAATAAATATGATGTAAAAATGATGAGGGAAAAGTTATGTATGATTATTTAATCATCGGAGCCGGTTTATTCGGTTCCGTATTTGCCAGAAAGGCAACAGACGCAGGAAAGAAAGTTCTTGTAATTGATAAGAGACCAAACATTGCAGGAAATGTTTATACGGAGGATATCGAGCACATTCATGTACATAAATATGGGGCGCATATTTTTCATACCAACAACAAAGAAGTGTGGGAGTATGTGACAAAGTTCGCAGAGTTCAATCGTTTTACAAATTCTCCGGTAGCAAATTATAAAGGTGAATTGTATTCTCTGCCTTTTAATATGTATACGTTTAACAAAATGTGGGGTGTGGTGACGCCTCAGGAAGCAGCTGCCAAAATAGAGGCACAGCGTAAGGCGGCTGGTATTACAGAACCAAAGAATTTGGAAGAGCAGGCGATCTCTCTGGTTGGTAAGGATATTTATGAAAAATTGATCAAAGGATATACAGAGAAACAGTGGGGACGTGACTGTAAGGATCTTCCGGCTTTTATTATTAAGCGACTTCCTGTTCGGCTGACTTTTGATAATAATTATTTTAATGCTTTGTATCAAGGTATTCCAGAAGGCGGTTATACAAAGATGGTTGCCAATATGCTGGAT
>CADBCZ010000067.1 GCA_902793335.1 uncultured Lachnospiraceae bacterium | reverse complement strand
CACCTTTAGGGAGCTCTATTAAAGTTACCCTTTTTTACCATCGATATGAAAAAGAAATTTTTTGCTAATTTATACTTGACTTTTCATAGCTGGTCTCCTTCTCTTTTCAAACTGTTTTCTGATAAGAATAAGCATGGATACCCCCTACTGGTAATTACACCACCGCAAAACTCATCAATGTTATATAAATAATCACTTATTACAACTATAAATTATATATTCTTTTACTATTGACGTCAATTAATACTCCACCACTCCCCTTACTTAGTCATCCCGGTCCACTCATATATAACTCCGTACCATTCTCGCATGAAATAGGTCATGAACAACCACCAATGCGTACGAGCAGGAACAGCCTTTGGCTTAATGCCAAGCTTTTCCGCTATCTTAAAGGCACGATACTCATGAAACTCATTAGTGACGATAGCTACGTTAGTGTCAAGCCCTCTCTCATTAATTATATCCATCGAAAACTTTAGATTTTCTCTTGTTGAGGTTGATTTATCCTCCATAATAAGTCTGTCTTTATCTATACCATGGTCTGTAAGATAATTGTACATGCACAACGCCTCACTTATACCTTCGTCCTCTCCTTGTCCTCCTGACAAAATGCATACAGAATCTTCATGTTCCTCCATGTACTTTTTAGCCGCATTTAATCTCTCGGTAAGCATAAGACTAGGACTTATCCCTTTCACCTGGCACCCCAAAACAATAAGTGTTTCATCTCCTGAAGGTCTTGTAGTAGCTGCCCTAATTATCAAAACAGATATGACAGTCGCCATAACAAGACCGGTAATTATTCCTACGCCAACAATACACAATAATATTTTCCCCATCATATAATTCCATACAAGTCCTAACATAGCATTAATAGTTTCAAAGAAAATACCATACAAAACCAGAAGAAATCCAACAATTATTCCGGTCGCATTTCCAAGATTCAATATTCTATACATAATTAACGGTGGTATGCAAAGCACTATACATCCCACGCCCAATGTACAACTAATCAAACGCATCGTATTCAAATTATTATCCTCCACGTGTTTTTTCGGATTTTCTCTTTCACCTTATCCGATTCTTTGCAATTATACCATCTTCGCAATAAAAAGAGAAGTTACCACCAAGCCGGTAATAACTTCTCCATCTTCATTATTTAGATTTGTCTACCAATATCTGTATTTTAGCACGTTTCTTCTTAGCCAGTTTAAAGTTTGCATTAGCGTCGATATTTCCAAATGACTTCTTACCTATCTTCTTGATCTTTAATGATTTAATATTGATAGTCTTAAGCTTCTTACAACCAAAGAAAGCTTTCTTGCCAATTGTTGTAACATTTTCTCCTATCGTAACATTTTTTAACTTCTTGCAGTTCTTAAATGCGTTCTTATCGATAGCAGTTATCTTAAATGTCACTCCATTAAGGGTTACTTTTGCCTTTATTGTAGCCTTCTTGCATTTCTTATCAAGCGCTTTCACGTATGTTACGTTTCCGCCAACAACCTCACCATTTTCTTCTACAAGCTTAGTTATCTTGTACTTCGCTTTAGTCTTCTCATCTGTTATGATCTGATTCTCAAATAACTTAGTTTCTGTTGTCAGATCAGTCGTTTGCATTCCGCTTGTCTTTTTGATGATGTATAGCGAAGAACTGCTTATTGTATCATCTGTACTCCATGCAAATCCTCTAGAATAAATGCCGTCATAATAAGTAACAGCAATTCCCTGTGGCTTGGCATATGGATTATATAAAGGAGTTGCGCCATATCCGGTCAGATCATATTTACTCTGATCATAGTCAAAAGTTATTGTACCGGTTTTTTTGTCATATTTAATATTTTCCGCATTGAACTGTTTATCTCCAACATCGGAATATACGCTGCTCTTTTTTGTAATATAATTGTTACCAATGTCATTGACACCTGCGTTACTTTGCTTGCTGTAAATTTTGGCATTACCCTCAGCTATGAAAATATTATTAGAAATAACATTATCTTCACAGTCTGCTTTTTGAACTCTAAAGCAGGCTTCTTCAGTGTTATATACTGTATTATTCTTTATTTCCAGATTGGTGGCATTTCCATTTTTTGAGCCGCTTCCACCTATACTTATTCCGCCAAGTTCATTGTTGTTAATAAGTATATTGTTATATAACCTGATACTGTCAGTAGTCTGTCCACCATGTTCGCAGGCAAGCTCTACACCGATATCACAGTTTTCAACGTAGTTTCCTTCAATCGTGACATCATATCCACCATCAACATAGATTCCTCCTGCACAGGCCCCCGGCTTTTCACTGACATCTTCCCTGTATGTAGGATTATCTCCTGATGTAACATCATAGACAATATTGTTTTTTACAACACCGCTTCTGGCTCTGTCGTAATCACTATAATGGGATTTCTCATATCCTATTATATCGATTCCGATATTGTCACATCTATATATTATATTATTAGTGATTTCAAAACCACTAACATTTCCATTCATTACAAGAGTTTCACTGTTACCAAGCTTAAGATCATGCAGCTTACAATTTGTTACAACCGGATTCTTTATCGCTACATCTTCACTGCTATTATCCTCATTAGAACAAATGATTCCATGACCGTTAAAGCCGGTTCCCTCTACTGTTCCTTCTGTATATGAACAGCCCATATCATATATCTCACAGTTTTTTATAGTGGCATAATCAGCCTCGATTCTTATACCCACCGGATTTGTATCTTCACCGGGTTCATCTAACCACAGACCTGTGATATTGACAGAATCAACGGTAACATTAGGCGCTTCGATTCTGATCATTGTATCATTCTTCGCTTCATCCTTTATTGTTACTCCTTTGAGAGTTGCCGGATTTGAACTGTCTTTTGATTTCAATGTGACATTTGCTTTGTCAATCGTAACAAATTCCTGATACTCAGAATCAAGAAGTTCAAGCACTATTTTTTGCTTTCCGTCAGCTTTTTTGAGCGCTTCATTAATGGAATCATATGTTCCAATATTACCTCCTGTTTCTTCATAATACACATGTACCCTTGTGTTGGTTTCTGCTTCAACAGTATATGCACCTGTATGGAACATACTTCCGATTACAAAACAGCTCATAACGAATCGTGCAGAAAACCTTGTGAATTTGAGTTTCATAATCTCTTTCTTTCCTTTGGTGTTACGAAATAAAATTTTACATAATTCCCCTAAACGCTTTTTAGAATACACAGGAGCAAGAGATAAGTCAATAAATTTATACAAAAATATGATTTTTTTGAAGATAATTACAACGGATTATTTTTACTTAAGTTCGCATGATTGTGAAAAAAAAGTAAATATAGTATAATATCACTCATCACAAAATATATGAAATGAGGAAACGTAGTGAGATATTATATTGCAGACTGTCATTTTTTCCACGAAAATCTTCTAAATCGTATGGATAAACGTAATTTTTCCTCTGTGGAAGAAATGAATAATTATTTGATTGAGAAATGGAACAGTAAAGTCAACAAAAATGATGAAGTAGTAATACTAGGAGACTTTTCATGGGGAAAACCGGATAAAACTCAGGAGCTGCTTGAAAAATTATCAGGACGACTTTATATGATACGTGGTAATCACGATCATTATTTGAACAATTCCAAATTCGATCCTTCTAGATTTGTATGGATTAAAGACTACGCTGAAATATACGATAACAAACGCAAAGTCATCCTCTGTCACTATCCGGTAATGTGCTATAACGGTCAATATCGCTTAGATAAGAAGGGAAATCCCAAAACTTACATGTTATACGGTCATGTACACGACACTTATGATCAGCGTCTTTTGGAACAATTTCAGGAGATAACAAGAAACTCATCCAGAATGACTCTTGCTACAGAAGGCAGAGAGGTACTAATGAATATCCCCTGCAACATGATCAATTGCTTTTGTATGTATTCAGATTACGAGCCGCTCTCCCTTGATGAATGGATAGAATGTCAGGAAAAACGGCTCAATAATAATAGTCAAATTGGTTAAAAATAATTAATCCAGTGTATCTATAATGTTACGTTTGATTCTTCTGTAATAAATCAATGTTATGATCAGAGAAACTATTTCGGCTATAGGAAATGCAAACCAGACATAATTGATATTACCGATTAAACTTAACAACCACGCTACCGGTATCAAAACTACCAGCTGCCTTCCTAAAGATACCACAAGAGAATAATGACTCTTAGCAAAGGCCTGAAACATTGATCCTAACATGATACATATAGACGCTATAGGAAAATGAAGAGCAATTATTCTCAATGCAGGTGTACCGATTGCTATCATGTTGTCTGATGCATCAAAAAGCTTAAGCAGTAATCCCGGAATTGTTTCAAAAACCAGTGTTCCTAATGTCATAATTGAAAATGCAAAAACCAACGAGAAACGTAAGGCCTGCTTGATACGGTCTTTTTTTCTTGCGCCATAGTTATATGAGAGCACAGGAATCATACCATTGTTAAGTCCAAATATCGGCATAAAGAAAAAGCTCTGTAGCTTAAAATATGCTCCAAAAACAGCAACTGCTGTAGACGAAAACGAGTTAAGTATCTTATTGAAGAGATATGTCATAACAGATCCTATCGACATCATTAATATAGAAGGTATACCTACAAGATAAATCTGCTTGATAGTCTCTATCTTAGGACTTCTCACACCCTTAATTGACAATGTAACATCTTTGTTTCTCTTTATATTCATAATAAGACCAAGACATCCTGCAACGCACTGTCCAAAAACTGTAGCTAAAGCTGCTCCCGCAACCCCAAGTTTTGGAAAAAAACCAATTCCAAAGATCAAAAGCGGATCTAAAATAATGTTAATTACAGCTCCTGTCAACTGTGATATCATACTCTCAAAAGTACGTCCTGTAGATTGCAGAAGACGTTCAAATGTCATTTGGAAAAACAGGCCGAATGAAAGAATACATACATATTGCAGATAGGTAACACCATAATCCGCTATGACCGCATTATCAGTCTGTGATGCAATAAAAGGTTTAACAACGAATATTCCTGCAAAAAGAAATACCAGATAATTAAACAACGTCATCAATATTCCTGTATTAGCTGCAGCATTTGCTCTATCATATTCTTTTTCTCCAAGACTTCTTGAAAGCAGCGCATTAATTCCGACTCCTGTACCGGAGCCTAATGCTATCATCAAAGTCTGTAATGGAAAAGCTAATGTAAGTGCTGTAAGTGCATCCTCCGAAACCTGTGCTACGAAAATACTGTCGACTATATTATATAAAGCCTGTACCAGCATTGATATCATCATTGGTAACGACATAGATATTATCAGAGATTTAACCGGCATAACACCCATCTTGTTTTCGGTTAACTGGCCTTTTTTGTTAGATGTTTTCTCCATCGTATTCTCCTTTTTTATAACAACTACAATTTTGCAACTTATGAAGTATATCACAAATTATCACCATATGTAAGTCCAAATTTTTTATCCATAAAGAAAACGACTATGCTAAGCGCCGCTGTATACAGAAAGTTACCCAATCAGCCGTAAAAAACGGGGGACGAAGATCGTCCCCCAACTTTGTAATATCAGTTAAGATAATTAGCAACATTATTCTTGTCTACAACATCTATCTTTGTCCACATGTTCTTCTCCGGCGGTACTTCTCCGGTCATCGCATTATTGAACAGATAGATAATCGGATCATGTCCCTGACGGAATGGATCCTGACCTATCGCAGCCGTTACTGAACCTTTCGAGATAGCCTCTAAGTTGTCCTTCATAAAGTCGTAAAGTACTACTTTAACTTTGCCTGTCAAACCAAACTCAGCAAGAGCCTGAACTGTTCCGGCCTGTCCTCCGGCTACAACAAATACAGCATCTACATTCTTATCCTTAGAAATAAATTGTTTTACCAGCTCATACGCTTCATCGTTGCTGTCGTGACACTCAATAAGACCTACCGTCTTAATTCCTCTGTATTTTGAAATGGTCTCATTGAAACCGCTTCTTCTAAGTTCGTGGTTTGTTATACTTCTGTCAGATGTTACTACAAGGAGGTTGCCTCTCTCACCCATCTTCGAAGCAATTGTATCTGCTGCAATAACTCCGGAATCATATGCATTCTGTCCTACGAAGGTAAGGCGCTTACACGGGGTTTCAAACTCACTGTTAAAGGTTATACAAGGTATGCCACGTGCTGCTGCCTTATCTACTAATGCAGCCAGTTCCTCATAGTAACCAACCATTGCAATTCCGGCATATTTCTGATCTATACATTTATTAACTGCATCGACATATTTACTAAGTGTAATATCCTCAATAGGCATGAAATCCACTTCACAGTTCTTTCTTGCAACCTCTTTCGTTGCATACACAACACCTTCTCTAACCTGTTGCCAGAACTCATGACCAAACGGCATTACTACACCAATCTTAATAGTAGTCGGTGACGTTCTTGAAACAGGACGGATATCTTTGTTATACTTATTAACCAGTCCTTCAAGTCGCCCAAGCATAAACTGCAACCCGTCAATACTGCTACTGATACGTGAGAATGAATTCTTCTCCTGATCCATTATTGTATTAACATGTTCTGTCATCTCACTGATAGACTGTGCAGACTCTGTAAGCTGTTGTCCCATCTCGCTTGTAGACTGTGCAACATGGCTTATATTATTGATTTCTTTTCCTATATTCTGTATCTTATCCAGTACCGCAGCATTCTTATTGGTAATATCCTCAAAAGAGTTAAGAGTATCTGTAAATATCTCATTACTCTCGTTAAGATCTTCCATACTTTCATTGATACTGTTCTCAACATTACCGCTACTGTCAATAATCTTCTTAAGTATCTCATTGATACTTCCTATACGTGCCTTGGTATCATTAGATAACACTGTAATCTGTTGTGAAACAACAGAAAATCCGCGTCCCGCCTCGCCTGCACGCGCAGCCTCTATGGATGAATTCATAGAAAGCATGTTAAGTTGATCACTAATCCTTACAATCAACTTGATTGTATCAGCGATCTCTGTAATATTCTCACGGAGAATACCTATAAAGTTAGCTGTATTCTGCATACTCTTAGTAATCTCTGTAATGTGTTCTTTGTAAGTATCCAGATTCTGCTGACCTTTGATAACAGCCTCATTAGAGCCTGCGGCAAGCTGTTGTACGTGATTGATACTTTCCGTTATCGCATCCACAGTTGTATGGAGCTGTTCAACCTTATCAGTTGTATTATGAACGAGGCTTAACTGTTGATCTGTACTTTTGGCCACGTCCTGTACAACATTTGTTACAGACGAAGTATCCTGAAGGGCTTCATCAACACTAGACGTAACATTATCTATTGACTCGGCCAGAGTTATAACATTGGTTTTGGTAAGGTCTATAAAGTCCTGCAACTGGTCTGAGTCGGAATCACCATTTGCATTATTACCCTTTTTTTTCTTATTAAACAAACTCATCAAGCACTCTCCTCCTTATGTTTGATTTTTATACGCAGCATATATCACTATAATACTACAAATTAATCAAAAATGAAATATTTTTATTAAAAAATTGTGTATTTTTATAAAAAAATTGATTTCACTACACATTATGCTTAACTCTCTTGATACTACCCCATTTATTCTTGTTCTTTTTATACCCGACAAATGCCATAATACGTCCTACAGATAACAAATATCTGAAAAATATATTCTCTAAAAAGCACATAACTATTGCTCTCAACACATCAACTACAGTAATGCTCAGATTCTGAGTATATATTCTTTGAAAAAAAGCCGTAAGCGTCAATATGGAACCCTAAATGCTGTAAAGAAATATGAACTTTATCATAAACTTAAAGTTCAACACACCATATGCTGCTGCTATAAGCATAGAAAAAATACCCATAAGCTCCACCACCGGTGATGCCAGTTCAAAAAGAAGGTAATACATATATGATATAAAACTAACCAGACCAAATCTAAAATTTGCAAATATCCTATAGTATTTAGTCATACATTGAAACAATCCCAAATGCCATCTTCGCCTTTGTTTTAGCAAGTCTTTCAAAGATCCGGGCACCTGACTCCAGCAACAGGCATTAGGCTCATATCTAATTGAATACGGTATGTTATTATTACGGCAGAAAACATGAAGTTTAACAACCAGTTCCATATCTTCACCTAAAGTATTGGAATCATACCCTCGGGCTGCTATCACCAAATCTTTTTTAAATAAGCCAAATGCGCCTGATATTATAAGATTACCGTTAAAACCATCCATTAAAATCCGGGATGCCAGAAATGATCTGTCATACTCCAACACCTGCATCGCAATAAGCGGATCCTTTGGAATATGATAACCCGTAATATATCCGTCTTTTCTTTCAACACACTGCGACACCTGAATCAGACCACCGATTGCCACTATCTTTTCATCTTCAAGTAGCGGCTGTGCAATCCTTTCAAGAGAATCCCTTTGAAGAACCGAATCAGCATCAATGCACAGAAAATACGGGTATTGAGATGCATTAATGCCCATGTTTAACGCATCACCCTTCCCACCATTTTCTTTGACGATAAGAGTTAGTGAAATTCCACCTATTATTGCCTCATATATCCCCTTCTCCCTCTTGCATTCTACCACTCTGTGAATCGGGCGATGAACCTCTTTCATTTCAAATGCTTCTATCACTTCATTAGCTGTATTGTCAGTAGAACCGTCATCCACAACTATAATCTCATACAGACGATAATCTAAATCCAGCAGTGAACGTATACTATCAACAATCGTAACCTCCTCATTGTGAGCAGGCACAAGAATAGATACAGGCACGTAATATTCATGAGTCAACTCATTACGTATCTGTGTCCGTCTTTCTTTTGTGTATAGTTGAAATGCACCCACAACAACAGAAAGAAAGAGATATGTAGTGTATAGCAATATATAAATGATAAAAAAACCGTAACACAGTTTAAGAATATTTCTATAATTTTAGGCATTTATTCTGCCCTCCTCACTATTCTCCTCTAAAACATAGTGCAAAATCTCCATAGCATAAGCATCCCCACTATCAATTATGGAATTAATATCTTCATCACTTATATTCATCTCAACCAGGCTTGTGGCAGAATTAAGACGAACATACCAGTTTGTATGATGTATAGAATTTTTCAGAACCTCTCTGGTCTCCTCCATCGGATATTTTGTAAGCACACTCGCCACGACTATACTTATACTGTTGTCAACGTCCCTGTTCATATAGTCATATAACAGCGGAAGAATAGGTTCATAATAATGTCTGCGGTAATATCTGATAAGAGATAACGTCACCTCGATATTCTGATGCTTTTTTTGAAGAGCTTTCATAAACTCTTCTCCATAATCCTCCTGCGTTGCAGTTATAAAATTAATGATAGCTATCTTCATATTCTCGCCAAACATATCCATATGCGACCACAAAATTTCCGCAAGAGCTTTTTTATCGCCTTTAAATGTGATAAGTCCGTCAGTTATGAGTTTCCTATGGTGAAAAATTCTATACTCCTCCATACGGCTCAGCATATTATATAAAGCCTGCACATTTCCGCTCGCATATAGTGCCTTCAATACATTTTCTCTGCAGTAAACACTTGAATCCTCCAGATAGGAAAGCAGCAGATCATAAAGCTGATGATACTCATCTCCAAAATAATAATCTGCCAGTGAATTATATATTTCCGAATCCGGATTATTATTTCCATATACCATATGACCTGCATCATATCGAATATAATAGATAAGTTCTTTATCACTCTTTAAAACCTTTTCCATATCAATATTCCGCCGCCACAGCATTCCTATCGAAACAAAGTCATCATTATCTTTTTCTGGAATCTGCTCAAAAGGATCCTTCTTAGAAAGTGATTCCATATAGTTCTCTCTTAGTGAATCATATCTCTTCTGCACCATAAGCTTTGTCCTTAGTTTCCTGAGAAAGAGCTTCATTGAAATCCTGACACAGAGCATCTACGTTATAAGATGCAAAAAAACCGGAATATTTATCCTTGTGCTGTATAATATGTTCTGCATCTACCGTACAGAATTTACCGTATAAAACAGCGTAATCCTCATCATACACCAGTGGGTCACATAATGGATCATTCACAAAAGTGATAAGACGTTTCTCGTGATATTTATCTGCCTCATAATAAACCATATGATCCATCAGCTTACACAACATGGTTTCAAAAGCATCCGCATTCTCTGTCGAGAGGTATCGTCCCTGATATGAAGATTCATATCCGTTATTATTGGTATATTCAACAGTAAATGGGTTCCAGTCTGTACCAATAATATATCCTATAACCCACGGCGATATATCTTTGCGAAATTTTCCAAAACCTCTTGTATCCGTATCAGGAATATTACGGCGACCATGCACAACATCAACTGCCATTTCAGTTTCTTCGTATAGCTGATAGTAAAAGTCTTCCGAAAAAGCATTATAGAAGGTATCATTATATATTCTGTAAGTACGGATGGTATTTGCGCCCATATCCGAGATTTCTTTAAACCAGCGCATCCAGGTCTCTTCATCAATATAATATTCAGAAGGATTGTGACCCGGAATAAATGTGTCAACATTTACCCCTCTTATGACAAAATCCTCTGTTTCACCCAATCTGCCCCTATGCAGGATTCTTTTATCTTTGGTCCAAAAATTGACTGTACTATCCTCTGAATTTCCCAAAGAAATATAGGCCCCATGGTAAAAGACCATTGAATATATCATATAGATAGCGGCGCTTATAAGTACCAGTTTAATAATAACTTTTTTCATTTATACCACCTCTACTGAATCGTATCATTTACTATTCTTGAATTATGGCAGTATTGTTTCAATATATCTATATTATCATCCAGCCATTTTCCACGATTTGTTATGTACTCACGAAGCTGTCTAACAGATTCATTATAAGTTGTCAGATTACGTTCTAGCGGCGAGAGATAATTAAATGATTTCTTAACAAAATTTTTATCAGTATAATCCCAAACATCACCCCAAACATCATAATTGCGATCAATCTCGTCACCTAACCAGTCCGTTGTCTCAGTGATATAATTTTGCAGATACTCATCGCTTAGCACACCTTTTCTAAGCCCCCTGTATTCTGTGATAACCTCATTTACAAATCTCTCATCCTTGACCATTCTTTCAAACCAAGGAGAATACTGCATATGAAAACCAGTATATCCGTTTGCCTTATCCATATAATTGTCACAGGCATTGTTAAAATCCCAGACACAAGGTTTTAGTTTTCCTCTGGTATCTTTGTATATATATGTTGAGTAATCACCTGCATCCATATTTCCAAAAAACTCATTGATTATGAAATACCTGGCAAATGCATTGATATCCACATAGTCAGCATAATCATGTTCTCTTCTTACAACATCATAAGAGTATAAGTTTTTCTCTACCTTGCTAAGCTCCTGAGTGATATAATTTTCTTTTCTTTCCGTTATTGTATCCTTCCCCGGATAACAAAGAGAAAACGCAGAGGTTCCATTCTTATAAGCATATTTCGACAATGTGTTTAACAAATCCGTATTTGATTTCCGTCTGTCACGCTTAACTATATAACTGGTCACTAACGCATGCTTAGAGGATTTTGTAAGGTTTAAACGCCCCTTATTATGATTAATTGACTCCATCAGGACATATAATCCCTGAAAATCATCATCAATATACAGCTCGACAAATCTTACATTTGGAGCATACTCCATAATCTCGCCTGATACATTCATACACATATAATTACGTATTAGTGTTCGATCTAAGTACGGACCATTGAGCACCCATTCATTATCCGCGAACATTCCGTCAAAGCCTCTATCATCTTCTTTACCTAACCTATCTACCAGATGAACAGAATAGGACTTTTTATCAAAGTATCTTGAAGAATTACCCCTTATATGATAGTCGGCATATGTATCAACTTTTTCCTCATCATCTATATAGGTAAATGAGCCCCTTACAGTTTCCTCAGCTTCGGTTTCATTTTCATCAGCACAAATACGGCCTTTATCATTTATGAAATAAGACGGAAGACCCGGAATTTCCTGTCCATCCACATCAATATATATTCTGGGAATAGATTCTTTTTTCAGATGTTGATGTACTCTTTTTGTATTATAACTGCCCTCCAGAAACTGCAGAAAAAAAACACGTTATAATCAGAACAAAAATAGTTAATATCCAAATGATCCTGTTCTTCACTTCTCGAACCGCGAATAATCAAAAGTATTCTGTTCTCATTACGGATTCTTCCAAGCAGCATAAGAACAATAAATACTACCGCACTTCCTATTCCTGCCACAAGATAATCTCCTGCGCCACAGCAGATACCGATAACTATCGCTCAGAATATATATGTTGTATCACGCGAGTCCTTGATTGCTGTTCTGTAACGAACGATAGAAAGAGCACCGACCATACCTAAAGAAAGTGTCAGGTTATTAGCTATAACCGTCATTACCGTTGCTGTAAGAATTGTAAGCGTCATCAGCGATACATTGAATTTATTGCTGTATGCCGTTCCAACATGGGTGTACCAGTATGATATATAAATGACCACACTGATAATCGCAGCTGAAACTATTCGTATCACGATGTCCTTTGTCTCAAGTGTACCCGAATCAAGTATATTTTGAAGCAAAATCTGTTTCATTTCCAGTTTTGCAAAATCCATCTCCGGACCATAATTGCGCAGTCTTATCTTTCTTCACAGTTCCACACCGTCACATTTTTCAACGTAATCTCTGTCATCATATGAATCAAAATACAACGACCTTATCATGTAACCCTGTGATGTCCCATGAGTATCCATGCTCATTATGTTTGCCAATTGGTGCGACAACTGATACATCTTATCCTGCGATATCAGGAATTTTTTCTCCTGTCTTAATACAACATTCAATTTAACTGATTACTCCCTTCGACTATGATTTTACTTTCATTCTCTTAATTTACCTAATTGTCAAGTGCCTTGATTTCGGTGTATGCAAATGGTATCGAAATCAACAAAGATAATACATCGGCACAGGTCTGGGTAATCTCAACCCCAAAGAGACCAAAAGCATTGGGAAGAATCAATATCAGTGGAATAAAGAATATTCCGTTTCTGGCCGACGAGGTTATAGACGCCTTCAGTCCTCTTCCCATGGACTGTAGCATCATATTAGTCATTATAACTACCGCCATTAACGGGAGTACCGCAGACTGGCATCTAAGCGCCACCTTACCCACAGCAACTACAGCATCATCATTACGGAACCATCTGACTACATCAGGTGCAAATGCAAAGCAAATTGCACCTACAAAAAACAGGAAAACAGTTCCCCATTTAACACAGAAAAAATACCCCTCTTTGACTCTTGTTTTCAGTCCTGCACCAAAATTGTATGAACAAACCGGCTGATAGCCCTGTCCAAATCCTATGAGCGCAGACATAAGCATCATCATAACTCTCGTTACAATGGACATTCCGGCTATTGCAGCATCATCACCAAATCTGCCCGCAAAATTGTTAAGTAAAAGCGTTGATACTGCTGCAAGACCCTGTCTGAAAAGCGACGGAGCCCCTCCGTTGGTAATCTCTCTAATATAATAGCCATTGATGTGAACATTTGATAACCTAAGGTGTATATTTTCACCCCTTGTACTTCCGATAAGCAAAACGATAAAGCTTGTTATCTGTCCGGATATGGTTGCTATGGCTGCACCTGTAACACCCAAGTTAAAAGCAAGAATAAGCACCGGATCAAGGAGCACATTTATCACCGCACCACACATAAGTCCAACCATTGCATACATAGCACTTCCCTGAAACCTCAACTGGTTATTGATAACAAACTGACCCATCATAAACGGTGCACCAAGCAAAATTATCCGCATATAATTTTCCGTATCAGTAATGGTAGTAGGCGTTGCGCCAAGCCATATTGCCAACGGATGAAGAAATATATTACCGATTGCGGCAACAAGCACGCCCAGAATCAGTGCCATCGCAAAGCCTGTTGATGCCATGTCATTTGCACGCTTATAATCCCCTGCACCAAGCATTCTGGAAAGATAATTACCGGACCCATGACCACAGAAAAATCCAAGTGCCTGAATTATAGCCATTACAGCAAAAACAAGTCCAACCGCCGCAGTTGCAGAAGTAGATATTTTTCCTACAAAATATGTGTCGGCAGAATTATAGAAAGCCGTAACCAACATGCTTATGATTGTAGGTATCGACAGCTTAACTATCAGATTAGGAACCGGCGTCTCGGTCATCATCTTACGTCTTGTTTCCTGCTTTAAATTATTTCTCTCATCAATCTTATTATTCATATTATATTGTTTCATATTATTATCGTCATTTTTCTTAGAAAACATATAGCACACTTCCTTGATTTTATACCTCATAGTATATAACAAATCAAAAAAGTGTGCTACCGTTTTTCTAATCATAACTATTAGTTTTTAAAGCTTTCTAAGTCGTTTCTGAAGTTGCGGACCTATAATTGCAGCAAGCATAATTTTAATAGCATCTCCCGGGAGGAATGGTATTACACATATTGCAAGTGCAGCTTTCATATTATAATCCGCCGAAATACAAAACCATATAGTTCCAAGGACATAGCAGACAGCCGTTCCCAAAATCATTCCGATAACTGAAGGAATTATCTTTCCGTCAAATGCATTTATGGCTATACCTGCAATAATCAACATTGGCAGAAAACCTATAAGATAACCTCCGGTAGGTCCTAGAAGCTTTGCTGCTCCACCTGTAAATCCGGAAAAGACCGGAAGACCTACAAAACCGATTAAAAGATACACAAAATAGCTTAGTGCTTCCTCTTTTACATCCAGAATATACAATCCAAAATAAATTACCAGATTGGTAAGCGATATCGGAACGGGTCCTATCGGTATTGAAAGTGGTGCCAAAACACATGTTACGGCAGTCATCACTGCTATCAAAGCCATGGTTTGGGTTGATATTCTCTGTGTCGATGTTTTTTCAATTATGTTATTATTTGTACTCATATTTTCTCCTTTCAAATTTGGGTTTATCGAGCTGTTTGTATGACGGACACACAATTATGAATTGATTATAAGTTGTGGTCGAAACTTTTATAGATATTGATATTGTTTACGGCTCCAGTGACAGCCATAATTGTGCTGTGTGTTGGAATAATTTACAAAACAGCTCTAGCCGTAGGGCATGGGCGGCTGTCAGAAGAGTAAGCAGAAGTTACATAACGTATCAATCAACATATCTTTATGACAACCGACCTGTCCAAGTAAGGACTA